>JAFDAJ010000011.1 GCA_019313915.1 Deltaproteobacteria bacterium | reverse complement strand
GGCGCAGGCGGTATGGGCGGCATGGCCGGCACCGGCGGCATGGCCGGCACCGGCGGCATGGCGGGCACAGGTGGCATGGGCGGCATGGCCGGCACCGGCGGCATGGCGGGCACAGGTGGCATGGGCGGCATGGCCGGCACTGGCGGCATGGCGGGCACAGGTGGCATGGGCGGCATGGCTGGCGCCGGCGGCATGGGTGGCGGCATGGGCGGCCAAGGCGGCACCGGCGGCGGCATCTGTATTCCGGATGGCGGCGCCCCGTGGGCCGGCTCCGCGATGAACCGGTTCTGCGGAGAAGTCACGTGCGGCGAGATGGAGGTCTGTGTAGCGGGGACCTGTATGGCGTCGGGGCTCGTGTTCTTGAGCAGCGCCCAGTCGGACGCGGCCCTCGGTGGCCCGCGCGGCGCCGACCAAATCTGCGCGGACGTGGCGGAAGCCGCTGGCCTTGGCGGCTATTGGTTCTCGTGGACCTCGGATCGGTGCACCTCGCCGCTCAAGCGCTTCGAGAAGTCGACGCTTCCGTACCGCATGCTCGACGGGACGCAGATCTCTTCGAGCTGGCAGCGTCTGACCATGGATCCACCACCCCCTGGTGAAGGCCATCTCGACAACAACATCGAGATCGATGAGTTCGGCACTGTTCTCTCGCCGGGCTCGAGTGCTTGCCAGCGCACAGCCCCGGTACTCGGGTGCCGAACCTGGACCAACACAACGTTCGATGGAGTCGTGCACCCCAACAATGGCTGCCTTGGCCTGACCACGAACGATCCCTCCGCTGGCGGCTCCGTTGCGCTCCCAGCGGTCGGAAAGACCACGAGCGTCGGCCAAGGCTGGACAGCTGGAGACTTCCAAACTTGCGTACAGGACAGTCTCCACCTCTACTGTTTCGAACAATCCGTCGCCGACCCGATCCCGTAACCGAGAAAAAGGGGACAGTCCCCTTTTTGAAAGGGCTAGTTCCCTCTGTCAGACGACGGAGAGTCCGAGGGCTTCTTGGGCGGCTCGGGCTCGCCGTATTCGTCGACGAGCTTCCTGGTGAGCTTGTCGAGGAGCATGCGTTCGATGTAGCTCGGCATCGCCGGGATTTGGACGACCGCACGGATCGAGCCGCCGCCCTGGTCTTTGATTCGGACGAGCTCGACGCTGCCTGGATAAGTGCGGCCGTCGTCGCGGTAGTCGAAGAGGAAGTAGCCGACGCCCTGGTCCCGGTCCTTGATCGCGTACCCCTGGTCGACGCGAATCATGCGGATCGCGGCGCCCCACACCTGGTCATAGGTATGACGAAAATCCGCGGTCTTCTTCGCCTGGCCGGTGGCCGGCGACAGGAGCACGAAGATCAACAAGATGGCAGCCCAAAGCCTCATCGGGCACCAAGCTACCGGACCCCCCGACCCAGTCCAAAAAAGCGCTCGCGGCGCCCCTCCATATGTCAACTCACCGGCACTGCCACTGACGCTGCCACTGGCACTGCCACTGCCACTGCCACTGACGCTGCCACTGCCACTGTCACTGACCTTGCTTGGCCGCCAGTTCCTCCACGATCGGCATCAGTTTGTCGCGGGTGTTCAACGAAGGATCCTCGATTACCCGGTCCAGCAGGTCTCGGAGAATCTCACCGACCGCCGGGCCTGCCCCGCCCTCCAAATGCTCGATCACGTCGTTGCCGCCTATGGCGAGGTCCTGGATCGTGAGGGCGTTGCCCTCTTCCATCGCCTTGTCGACCCGGTCACGCAGCTCCTTCAATGCTGCGAGCTCTTCTTCTACGTTGCGCCCCTTGCCGAGTGCGTCGGCTTTTCCCAGGCGTAACAGCGGCTCGACGCCGTCGGTTCCGACGCGTTTGATGAAGCGCCGTACCGCGGCGTCGGTCCATTGGCTGGTGTAACAGATCAGGTGATGGCGAATGAGGCCGACCACGAGCTTGCGCTCTTGGTTGGAAAATCGGTAATCGCGGAGCCAGCGCTCGGCCATGTCTGCGCCGACCTTTTCGTGGTGGTAGAAGGTCCAGTCGTTGGTCTTGTCCGACTTCGCTCGCGTGCGCGGCTTGGCCACGTCGTGAAGAAGCGCCGCGACTCGTTCGACCGGGTCGTTCACCGATTCGTCGAGCACTCGCATCGTGTGGTCCCACACGTCGTACGCGTGCCATTGATTCTGCTCACAACCGACTTGTTCGAGAAGCTCGGGGTACGTCACTTCGAGGATGCCGGTCCGCCGCATCACCTCGAACGCGCGCGACGGAGTGTTGGCCTTCATCGCCTTCAGCCACTCATCGCGCACGCGCTCGGGGCTCACCTTGCGAAATGTATCGAGCGCACCACGAAAGGCCGCCTCGGTGGCTTCCTCGAGCTCGAATCCGAGCGTCGCGACGAACCGCGCTCCGCGTAAGATTCGAAGCCCGTCTTCCTGGAAGCGCTCGCTCGGTTCACCGACGGCCCGCAGCACCTGGTCCCGCATATCGGCCAGGCCGTCGAACGGATCGGCCACCCTGCCCTCGACGGGGTCGTAGGCGATGGCGTTCACCGTGAAATCGCGGCGTGCGAGGTCGCGGTCGATATCCTCGACGAAGACGACGCTGTCGGGTCGTCGGCCGTCGGTATAGGTGCCATCCCCGCGGAGCGTCGTGACCTCGTAGGCCCCGCCCTTCCAGAGCACGGTCACGGTCCCATGGTCGATGCCGGTCGGGATGACCTTGCGGAACGTTTGCTGGACCTTTTCGGGCAAGGCTGTCGTGGCTACATCCCAATCGTTGACCCGCTGGCCGCGCAAGGTGTCCCTCACACAGCCGCCCACTACCCAGGCCCGCTCCCCGGCATTGCGGAGCTCCTTACAAATATCGAGCACCGGGCTTGCGATCTGCTGGCGGAGAATTCGGTCTGGCACGTCGTTTCGATAACCCTAGGTACGATCGGACGCAATTGGCCTTAGAGGCCAACGAGGTTACACTCAATAGTCAGCCCCCCCTCCCTGCCCCCCCAAAAAATCCAATGAGAAGACTCTGGAAGCCCTTGCTTGGTTTGGTGGTCGTCCTCGCGGCGTTCACCATTTCCTTTGGTTGGCCGATTGAAAACGGCCTGCAAATCGACCTCGACACCTCGCCGCGGGCCCACGCGGCGCGCCAAAAGACGCCCTGGGACCTCACCAAGCTTCTGGTGATGAACCGGGTCATTCACCAGGTGAACGACGACTACGTCGATCCCAAGCGAATCGACCATCAGCGGATGATGTTGGCGGGCCTCGACGCCATCCAGAAGGACGTCGCGCCGGTCCTGGTTCATTACCGGGAAGGCGCAGAGACGCTCAAGGTCCAGGTCAACAGCGCACAGAGCGAGTTCAAGATATCGGACGTCTCGAGCCCCTGGGAGCTTGCCGGCCGGTTCCGCGAGGTCTTCGCGTTCTTGCAGGAAGAGCTGAAGGACGAAGAGGACGTCGAGCTCAATCAGATCGAGTACAGCGCCGTCAACGGGATGCTCAAGACCCTCGACCCACACACCACTCTGCTTCGGCCTGAGCAGTTCGCCGAGATGCAAACCAGCACCCGCGGCGAGTTTGGCGGGCTTGGTATCGTCATTTCGATTCGGGATGGGCACCTCACGGTGATCCGGCCAATAGACGACACCCCGGCGTCCAAGGCGGGCTTGGAACGCGGCGACCGCATCGTGAAGATCAACGAGGAGTCTACTCTCAACATGCCCCTTCAGGAGGCGGTCAATCGTTTGCGCGGTAAGCCTGGTTCCAACGTGACCATCTTCATTCGCCGCCAAAACAAGGCCGAGAAGTGGGGCAGCCCTCGCTCCGTCAAGCTCACCCGTGACCGGATCCAGATCGCCTCGATCGAGCACCGGATGCTCCGCGATAGCGTCGGCTACATCCAGATCAAGAACTTCCAAGGCAATACCGACCGCCACCTTCGCAAAGCGCTCGCGGCACTTCACAAGAAGCGCATGGTGGGCCTCGTCCTCGACCTCCGAGGCAATCCGGGCGGCCTTCTCGATCAAGCCGTTCAGGTCGCGGACACTTTCCTCGAAGACGGCCCGATCGTGACGACGTCTTCGCAAGACCCGCGTGAGCGCACCGAGGAGTTTGCGAATCCTGGAGGCACGGAACCCCGTTACCCGATTGTCTTGTTGATCAACGGCCAGAGCGCATCCGCGAGTGAAATCGTTGCCGGCGCCCTCAAGAACCATGACCGCGCGCTCATCATCGGTGAGCAGAGCTTCGGCAAGGGCTCCGTGCAGGTCCTCTACCAACTGCAGGACAAGTCGGCGCTGAAGCTCACGGTGGCGCAGTACCTCACGCCTGGCGACGTCTCGATTCAGGGCGTGGGCATCGTTCCCGACATCGCGATCAGCCCGATGACGGTCGACAAAGAGGCCATGGATCTCAAGGTCGACGAATTCTTCCTGCGCGAGGGCGATCTCGAGGCGCATCTCACCCATGCGAGCGCTACCGATTCGCAGCGTCCGACGGTCGTCATGGGCTACTACCTCAATGCCCAGTTACGCCAGCGCTTGCTCGAGTCGGAGCCCGACGAAGAGGAGAACGAGGACCAGGAGGCCTTCCTGATTCGGTTCTCGCGAAACCTCGTGGTGAACGCCAAGTCGCCCAAGCGGCTTCAGATGTTGCGTGCGTCGGAGGCGATCATCGAGCGCGTCCAGAAGCAGGAAACCGAGAAGGTGGTGCGGGACCTCGACAAGCTCGGCATCGACTGGAGCGTGGGTCCCGACAAGGGGCCGAGCAAGGTTCGCGTCGTGGCGAAAACCAGCTCTGGCGACAAGCCGACGCGGGCGGGTGATCCTCTCTCATTGCGCGTCGAGGTCACCAACGAAGGCGAGCATCCATTGTACCAGCTGCGGGCCACCACCCGAAGCGACAACGGCTGGTTCGATGGGCGTGAGCTGGTGTTTGGCAAGCTCTCTCCAGGCCAAACCCGTTCGTGGACGACGACGCTCGGCAAGTGCGTCACCGAAGATGAGAAGCGCGTGTGTCGCATTCCACGCAACATGATGGACCGCGCGGACGCGATCGCCATCGAGCTCGAAGAGGCTCATGGGCACGCCCCAGAGCCGGTCGAGGTCCGCGCGTTCATCCATGCTCTGCCCAAGCCGCGGTTCGCCTACGGCCTGCAGGTGGCGGACAACATCAACGGCAACGGTGACGGGCGGGTGCAGCCCGGCGAGCAGGTGACGCTCTACTTCACGGTCAAGAACATCAGTGAGGTCGACAGTTTCGAGGTCCAAGCCAACCTCCAAAACAAGAGCGGCGCCGGTGTCCTGCTCCATGACGGACGCTTCCGAAGAGACGCGCTAGCAGCCGGTGAGGAGTGGGTCGTGCCCTTCTCGTTCCAGGTGCTTCGCGACTTCGCGGACGAACAAGCCACACTCCTGTTTGGCGTCGTCGACACCGAGCTCGGCGCTGCAGCTGGTCACAAGCTCAAGGTCCCCATTTCCCAGGAAGCAGGACCGGTGACGAAGCTTCCGGCGAAGCGTGTCGTAAGCCTGCAGTCCGGCACCGAGGTTCGTGAGCGGCCCGATGGCAGCGCGCCCGTAATCGCCACCGCGGAAAAACCCGTTCGCTTGCTGCAGACCGCGACGAGCGGAGCGTTCGCGCGCATCGATCTCGGCGGCGGCCGGCCGGGCTGGGTGGCTGCGAATGCCGCCTCGCCCGCTGATGGAAAGATCTCCAAGGATCCGCCGATCGCGTGGACGATCGGCAACGCCTCCCCCGAGATCGAGCTCGCGCCTGTCGAAAGTTACGTCACTCGTGACGACGTCTTCCGGGTGCAGGGCAAGGCGACCGACGGGCAACGTGTACGCGACCTCTACATTTCGACGAGCTGGCACAAGGTCTACTACGAGTCGAACCAGGGCAGCACCAACCCTCAGGAGCTCGCCTTTGATGCCGAGATTCCAGTGCACCCGGGGATGAACTCGATCATGGTAGTCGCGCGGGAGGACAACAACTCGGTCGTCCGGCACTTCTTCATGGTACGCCGCGATGCGGAGGACGGCTCACTGATGGAGACGACGAAGTTCGAGGGCGCCCTCCTCGGTAACGGCAACGGTCACGACTGACCACTGACCGCGCCAAGCTTGCGCGCAAGCTAGCCGACGGAGAAGAACCCGGCGAAGCGTTCGACGCCGTCCGGGAGCTCGCCTCCTGACCGGATGTGCCGCCAGACGATAGGCGCGAGCGTTTGCATAGCCTCGGCCACGGAGACGGCCAACAGCGACGCGTCATTGCGCAGAGATTTTCGAGATTCGATCTCGATGCTCGCGATCTTGCTGTCTTTCCAGGCGATTCGGAGTGACTCGGGCTCGAGCCCTGGGAGGGACTGCATCAAGCGAGCGGCTCCCTGCGCTTCAGTTCCCTCTAGGAATGCGCACTGATCGATGCACCCGTGCTTGCTGATCAGGCCCGCTAGCCGTTGCCGCAGCCTCGGGTTTTCTTCTACCGCGAGAAACGCGACCAGAGCCTGAGTGGGGTTTCCCGCATCTTGGAGAACCGCGTGAGCCAGCCCGCGGCGTTCCGGCTCCCCAAGCTCGGCGTAGGCAAAGGCCAGCCCGTCGAGTGCGTCGTCGTCGTCCAGGACTTGGTCAATCAGGCTGGCAAACGACCCCAAACGTGGCCGATTTGCGCTGGCAATGCCTGGGCGCGGCGTTTTCACAGCGCCGCTATACCCCAGGCACACGACTCCGACTAGTCTTTCCATTATGTAGGTAGATGTATTCCATTTGACTTCATTCACCCACTTGGGTAAAGGAATTCCGTTCAGGAGTCGGCATGCAAGGCACGGAGTTCATCACGCAGCACGAGAAAATGGTCCACGGCCTCGCGCACCGACTTCGCCGCGAACTCTCGCTTCGGGGCGATCTCGAGGATCTGGTGGCCTTTGGCTTTGGGGGCTTGCTCGAGGCGCGCCACCGTTTCGACCCTGGCCGAGGTGTCCAGTTTCAGACCTTTGCTTACCACCGGGTCCGTGGCGCCATGCTCGATGGGGTTCGCAAGATGTCCCAGCTCCCTCGCCGCGCGCATGAGCGCATGCTGCTGGCTGGCGAGACCAGCCCCACGGCGGCGCCTACGGCCCTCGACAAAGCGTTCACACGCATGAGCGCAAGCCTGACAGCGGCTACGGTGCTGCAGGGGCGCTTCGGCGACGAGAGCCCGGAGGCCGTTCTCCTCAAGAATGAAAGCGTCACACGGCTCCTGCAGGCCCTCCCCAGCCTCTCGCCAAGGCAGCGGCTCCTTGTCCGAGGGTTCTACTTCGAGGGCCGCTCTATCGACGCCATGGCCCGCGAATTGGGGATCTCGAAGTCGTGGGCCAGCCGGCTTCACACCAACGCGCTTCAGGAACTGCGTGACGCACTCGAGGCGGGGTGAGCGAAAATCGGCCAGGCAGCCGAAATCCCGGTCTTCCCGGGAGGTTACGTGCGCATGCCTCTACGCGCTTGGCGCCTAAATGCGAAACCGATTGCGCACTTTGCGGGGGGTGTGACGTTTTTGGATTCAGGTGTGGCAAAAGCTTCCCTTCCTTGTAAATTCCGCTGTAAAACAACTGCGGAAATCCGGGGCTTTGCCGTTTTCTACAAGTGGCACGCAAAGTGCATCATGCTCGGCTCAGGATGGGGGCTACAAGAACACAGGACCCGAATGTACTGGCGGCGGACAGCCGTGGCGTTCGGATTATCGCGAAGTCGGTCTACCGAGAGCTTCGAAATAGCGGCCACAGCCGCTCGGACATCGTTGCGTTCACCAACGCGGTCCTCGAGCTCGTGACCACCGAACTTCGCGACGCGCAAGAAGCCGCAGAATAGTCGGCGCGCTTTGCTTTGACTTCGGTCAAAAGCGCAAACTATTCGCGCCCTT
Organism: Deltaproteobacteria bacterium; assembly: GCA_019313915.1. GTDB lineage: Bacteria > Myxococcota_A > Polyangia > Polyangiales > Houyiibacteriaceae > SG8-38. The sequence continues at coordinate 45,924 of JAFDAJ010000011.1, read as the reverse complement.
GGCTCCTTGACCAAGACGCACTCCGCGCTACCGTGCGCCCTCGTCGGCGACGTGTTTGGACGGCGCTTGTCGTATACAGGGAGTCGAAAAATGGCCACGAAAGTCGGAATCAATGGCTTCGGACGAATTGGGCGCTGTGTAGCTCGAATCGTCGCCGAGCGCGGAGGGGACGTAGAGATCGTCGGAATCAACGACCTCACCAGCGCGGACATGCTTGCTCATCTCCTTCAGTGGGACTCGGTGCACGGAGAGTTTTCGCACCCGGTCAAGGCCGAGGAAGGCGCGATATGGATCGGCGACCAGCGCATTCCGGTTTCCGCCGAGCGCGATCCGGCCAAGCTGAACTGGAAAGGGCTCGGCGCTGAGGTCGTGCTCGAGTGCACGGGCTTCTTCCGCACGAAGGAAACCGCGTCGGCGCATCTAAAAGCGGGTGCAGAGCGCGTGATCATCAGCGCGCCCGGCAAGGGCGAAATTGATGGCACCTTCGTCGTCGGGATCAATAGCGACAAGTTCAATCCTGAAACCGACCGCGTCATCAGCTGTGCCTCGTGCACGACCAACTGTTTGGCGCCGCTCGTCAAGGTTCTCAACGACACATTTGGCATCGTCAAGGGGCACATGGTCACTGTGCACTCATACACGAACGACCAGGGCCTGCTCGACCAACCGCACTCGGACAAGCGTCGTGCACGCGCTGCCGCGGTGTCGATGATCCCGACCTCGACCGGCGCCGCCACGGCCATTGGCCTCGTGCTCCCCGAGCTCAAGGGCAAGCTCGACGGCACGGCGATTCGGGTGCCGACACCGAACGTTTCGCTCACCTGCCTCACCGTGCAGGTTGGGCGCGACACCGATCGGGACGAAGTGAATCGCGTGCTCAAGGAAGCGGCCGAGGGCCCGCTCAAGGGCGTGTTCTACTTCGAGGAGCGGCTGCTGGTTTCGCAGGACTTCATGGGGAACCCCCATTCGTCGATCTGCGATGCGGCGCAGACCCAAGTGGTCGGCGGAGACCTCGTCGAGGTGCAGAGTTGGTACGACAACGAGTGGGGCTTTTCGAACCGCATGGTCGACCTCGCGCGCATCGTTTCGAGCGCGGACTGAGCCCGTGTCCGAGCCGATTCGTTCGATCGAGGACCTGAGCCTCGAAAGCACTACCACGTTCATTCGGGTCGATTTCAACGTTCCGTTGAAGGACGGCGAGGTCACGGACGACACCCGAATTCGTGCGGCCCTCCCCACGATAAGGTACGCGATCGAACAAGGCGCGCGTGTGGTGTTGGCTTCGCACCTAGGCCGGCCCAATGGCAAGGTCGTTCCCGGGCTTTCGCTCGAGCCTGTTGCAGTTCGGCTGGCCGAGCTGCTCGAGGGCGGAGAGGTTCGCCTCACCGACGACTGCATCGGGGACGGCGCGCGCAAGGTCGTTCAGGATCTGCGCGACGGCCAAGTTGCGCTGCTCGAGAACCTGCGTTTCCACGCCGCTGAAAAAGACAACGACGTGGACTTCGCGCGCGAGTTGGGAGCGTCTTGCGGCGCATACGTCAACGACGCGTTCGGCGCCGCGCACCGGGCGCACGCGTCGGTGAGCGCCCTGCCCCGTCTCATGAAAGAGCGCGCGGCGGGCCTTCTCATGCAGCGCGAGCTCGAGGTGCTGGACACGCTCCGCACGGATACGCCACGCCCGTACATCGCGATCCTCGGCGGCGCAAAAGTCACCGACAAGATCGGCGTGATGGAAGCCTTGCTCGGCAAGGTCGACGCGCTGCTCGTCGGCGGCGCGATGGCCAATACCTTTCTGGCCGCGCGCGGCTTGAATGTTGGCAAGAGCCTTTGCGAGAACGACAAGCTTGCCCTCGCGCGCAGCCTGATGGCGGCGGCCGAGGAGAGCCAGGTAGACCTCCTTCTTCCCATCGACGTTCGGGTCGGGGACTCGATCGAGTCCGGCGTGGCTCAGGTCGTCGGGGTCGATGAGATCCCGGCGGATGCCATGGCGCTCGACATCGGCCCCGCGACGGAGCGGCTCTACAGGGAGCGCCTCCGTCGGGCTATGGCGGTGTTCTGGAACGGGCCGATGGGACTGTTCGAGAACGCCGCCTTCGCGGAGGGCACGCTGGCCGTGGCGCGCGCTGCGGCCGATTGTCCCGGGTTCAGTGTGGTTGGGGGTGGTGACAGCGTCGCGGCGGTGAAGCAGGCCGACCTCGCCGACCGCTTCGACCACGTGTCTACTGGCGGTGGCGCGTCGTTGGAGTATCTAGAGGGCCGCCCGCTGCCGGGCGTGGAGGCCCTTCAGCCATGACCGACCGCAAGCCGCTGATCGCGGGCAATTGGAAGTTGCACAACACCGTCGCCGAGTCTCAGGCATTGGCCGGCGCGATTGCCGCTCACGTGGGCGACGGGTCGGCGTGCGAAGTGGTCCTCGGTCCGGTCGCGACTTCGCTGGCGGCTGTGAAGGAGGCGCTCGGCGGCTCCGCTGTTGGCCTTGCGGCACAGAACACGCATTGGGAAGATTCGGGCGCGTGGACCGGCGAGCTGAGCCCCGCGCTGTTGCTCGACGTGGGCTGCGGCTACTGCATCATCGGTCACTCCGAGCGGCGCCAGTTCTTCGGTGAAACCGACGCGGGTGTGCGTAAGAAGCTCGCCGCTCTGCTGGTGCACAAGATCGTGCCCATCCTGTGCGTAGGGGAGAGCCTGGAGCAGCGTGAAGCTGGCAAGACGCTCGAAGTCGTGCTGGGCCAAGTGGAGGCGGCAACCGAGGGGCTGGACGCCGTTGCGTTGGCCCCGCTGGTCGTTGCCTACGAGCCGATTTGGGCAATTGGGACCGGTCGCACCGCGAAGGCCGAGGACGCGCAGGAGGTACATCGCGCGATTCGCGAGCATCTTGCGGAGCTCAAGGGCAAATCCTGGGCGGATTCCGTCCGGGTTCTGTATGGTGGCAGCGTCAAACCGAACAACGCGGAGGAGCTGCTCTCGCAGCCGGATGTGGACGGCGCGCTCGTTGGCGGTGCCTCGTTGACCGCCGACAACTTCATTCCGATTATCGATGCCGGCATAGGCCGGGCGGAGAGCTGAGTACATGCATACCTTTATTTCGATCGTCTACGTCTTCGTGTGTCTATTCCTCATCCTTGTCGTGCTTCTGCAGTCGGGCAAAGGTGGCGGGCTCGGGTCAGCATTTGGTGGTGGGGGCACGGGCCAGCAGATTTTCGGCGGCGCCGGAGCCGGCAACCTACTCACTCGACTGACCGCTGGGTTTGCGTTCGCATTCATGGCGCTTTCGGTGTGGCTCGCGTTCCTTTCGTCTTCCGGCGAGCAAGCGCTCGACCGAGCGGTGCGTGAGCAAACCGCTGCCCAGGAAGCTGCCGCCGAGATCGAAACCGAAGAGGCTGAAGCTGCCGCCCAGGAGGCCGAGGAAGCCGCTGCCGCAGAGGCCGAGGCGCCACTCGACGTCGAAGAGCCTGCCGAGGCAACCGAGAGCCCGGAACCGGCAGGCGAGTAGCGCCCTAGCCGTGAAACACGGCTACCCGCTCGAGCGACAGCGTTGGCGCCAGTGCCACTGTTAGCTGGAACGGGTGCCGTGCACAGGGTGGATGCGTAGGTATCGGCCGAGGTGTTTGGCGCCTAAGTAGAAGGGCACGGTGTCCAGCAAGGCGACCGTGAGTTTGAAGGTGTAGCCCGCCGCGATGAATGTCAGGAGCTGCGGCCATAGCGGGCTTGCGTCGTCGATGGGAATGGCATTGGCGAGGAAGTGCGTGATGAGGATGACCGCGGTGGTGTCGACGAGCTGGCTGACCAGTGTCGAGCCGTTGTTGCGCAACCAGAGGTGGCGGCCGTTGGTGAGGCGCTTCCAGAAGTGGAAGACCTGCACGTCGACGAACTGAGCGGCGAGATACGCGATCATCGAGGCGGTTACCGCGCTGAAGGCGAGGCGGCGCACCTCGAAGAATACGCCGGAGTGCGGCTGGTCGACGGGCTCGAACCCGGGCAGCGCGCCGCCGACCCACAGGATGAGCATGACCCAGAGATTCAGGCCGAGGCCCATCCACACGACTTGGTTGGCGCGATGACGGCCATAGAGCTCAGAGATGAAATCGGTGCACAGGAACGTGATCGGATAGGGCAGCACACCGATCGCGAGCGGCATGGGGACGGTGATACTCGTCCCGGGTAGTTGGAAGCTCAGGTCGATGAAACGCGTGACGCCCAAGATGTTGAGCATCGCGAGCGTTCCCAAGAACAGTCCCGACAACACCAAGAACACGAGCTGCCGCCGCTCGTGTGACGTCGCCTCATCGAGCCGGGGCAGCCCTTCGAAGTCGTACTGCTCCGATGGAAGCAGGCCGCCCTCGCCGCCGCTCACGCGCCCGCTTTCTGGCGAATCGCCTTCCCCTCGATGCCCCGCCAGGCCTGATGCTCTTGCCCCGCCCGCTTGGAATCACCTAGCTCTTCGTACAGAGCAGGAAGGGAAACGGACAATGGCCGTGCCCGAGCGGCAGCCTCCCAAGCATCCCGAAAAGCCTCCAAGTCCTGGGTGGGCTGAACGATGACCTTCCCCCGAACGAGGGAGACCGACCCCGGCACTGGACCTGACGCTGGCACTGGCACTGTCCCTGCCCCCGACACTGCCTCCTCGTGCTCGTGCGGATCCCCATCCCCTGCTTCGCACGCCGCACAGTGATGGCCGACCCGCTCATCCTGCACAAACACCCGGGTGCCTTCCGGCAGCGCGTCTTCGAGCCCTTCGCGCGCACCAGGCTCTGTCTCGAGCGCGACGAAGGACCAGCGCCGCTCGCTTCCCGGTCGCAAGACCTCGAGCAGCGGAAAGACTGGCACCGTGTCCCCGGCGGAAGTTCGGTGGGCCGCGACTGGCGCTCCATCCCATAGTACCAGGTCGCCGTAGTCGATGGGCGCATCGCCAAATATTGGCGACTGCACCACCCCGTGGCACGGGCTGAGCGGCGCGATCCACACCAACTCGAAACCCACGGTCTTGTCGGGGAGCGACGAGGTGCCGTCCGTGGGCGATGTGCGCGACAACACACGGAGCAACATCGGTGGAAGCCCAGCGACGTAAGGCATGCCGCGTGATCGATCGAGACGCGCAGGCACCCCGATCTCCTCCCAGATTTCGGCCGCTTCCTCAGCCTTGCCGAGCGCGGTCGCGCAGATCGCGAGATTCCAAAGCACGGGTCGTTGGGGACCCATGCGCATGCGCGCTTGCTCGTTGGCAGCGTAACCGTCGTCGAACCTGCCACGCCACTTGTCGAGCAAGCCTGCGTCGTACCACCACTCTCCGCGCTCGGGGTCGAGCTCAATGGCGCGAGTGAACGCTTCCTGCGCTTCAGCATCCCGGCCTGGGCCGCACAACCGAAGCGCGTTCCCGAGCATCGCGTACATATTCCCCGCCAGGTCCGCGTTGGCGCGCTCGGCATCACTCAGGGCGTCCAAGCTTCGTTGCAAAGCGGCCGCAGCCCACGATGCGGGTCCATCGTCGGTGAGCGTCGGCTCGTCCATGCCACGGCGTCCAGCCTGCTCGACGAGAAGGGAGGAAGCCGTAAGCGTCAGGCGCCAGTCTGGGGTCCAGGCCTCCGCCAGGGCATGGAGAACGTCGCGGTGGGCGACCCCGTTGCCCATTTGCTGGATCAAGCCGAGCGCCAGATTAGCGAGCTTCCGGTCCGACCCCAAGCGGTTCTGGTTTGCTAGGAGCGCCGTCCAGGCCGATTCGAGGTCTTCGGTCGCTTCGCCATCGCTCATGCGCTGCGAGCTTAGCAGCCGCCCTTCCCTTGTCAGTGGTAAGGCGGCCCACGGGGAACGATTTCCGCGCTCTTCTTGGTGGACCGCGGTGTTTTCGCTAATCTGAGAGTGCGAGCGCCGGTCGGCGGCCGCCACTGCTGAATGAGGATGAGTTGCAATACCATAGTGCGGGACTGACCGACGTTGGACAGCGCCGAAAGTTGAACGAGGATGCGTTCCTCGTGGATGACAATCTAGGCTTGTACGTCGTCGCGGACGGGATGGGCGGACACGCCGCCGGCGAGATCGCGAGCCAGGAAGCCGTGGACACGGTGCACGGCATGGTCAGCCGGGGCCACGACGCTCTCGACCGCGTCGCTCAGGGCGATACCTCCGAGGATTCGCTTCGGCGCGCCATTCGGGTTGTCGAGAGCGCCGTTCAGGCTGCGACCTATATGGTCTTCGGCTTGGCGCAGCACGATCCCGAACAGCAAGGCATGGGGACGACGGTGTCGGTGTTGGCGATGTGTGGCGACTACGGCATCACCGCCCAGGTGGGCGACAGCCGAATCTATTTGATCCGCGGCCACGCCGCCGAGCCACTTACCGAGGATCACACCCTCGTCGCCTGGCAGGTCAAGCAGGGGATCATCACCGAGGCCGAAGCGGCCCGGTCACCGCACCGCAATGTGATCACCCGCGCGGTGGGAAGCCGCGAGTACGTTCAAGTCGACACGGGGTTCTTCGAGGTGCAGCCGTCGGACGCATACATGCTTTGTTCGGACGGACTTCACGGATACCTGCAAGCCGACGAGATCCCGGACGTGATCGACATGGGCCCCAAGGGTGCGGCAGAACGATTCATCCACATGGCCAACTCACGCGGCGGCCGAGACAACATCACCGCAATAGTCATCAGCGTCCGGTAGCGTAGAAGAGCCGGGGCACGGCGGAACGCGACGCGGGGACCCTGCGGACGGGTCGGCTTGCAAAGGTGGCCGGAGGGACTGGGATCCTGTGGCCACGCAAGCCTCCCCTCGGCGCTCGCGCCCAATCTGCGGTGGTTGCTGTCTTGCAGATTGTCACTCGCTACGCCGCTGGGTCCCCACATCGCGCTCCGCCGTGCCCCTCCACACGACCTAGTGTCGGCGTCAGCGACAGTGCCAGCGTCGGGCGGAAGGACGGGACCCGTCCCCTGCCCCACAACGACTTCGAGCCCGGGACCCTGAAGGTGCCCGAGCTCGCGTCTGCGTGTCGTTGGCTCTCAGGCCTACGTTGCTATTCCGGCTTCTCTTCTGCGTCTGGCGTTTCCGCCGGGGCCTCTTCGGCCTCTGCGGGCGTCTCTTCGGCGGCCTCTGCGGGCGTCTCTTCGGCGGCCTCTGCGGGCGTCTCTTCGGCGGTCTCCGCAGGCGTCTCTTCGGCGGTCTCCGCAGGCGTCTCTTCGGCGGTCTCCGCAGGCGTCTCCTCGGCGGTCGGCGCGAGGTTGAGTGCTCCGAGCTTGTCCTTCAACGCATCGCCGAGCGTCGCTTGCGCGCCGCCTAGGCTTGGGCCGATCTTGCGTGGGGCGACCCGCTTCTGGGCCTCCTCGGGGCGTGCGACCTGGTTGACGTCTTGGCCCTCGGCTGCGCGAAGCGACAGCGTGATGGTCCGGTCGTCGTCGTCGAGGCGGATGACCTGAGCCTTGACGATGTCGCCGGTCTTGACGATGTCGGTTGGCTCCTGGCTGAGATCGGCGCTGATTTCGCCGCGAGGAATCACACCCTCGACTCCGCGCTCGAGCTCGACGTGGATGCCGTACTCGTCGGCGCCGGTCGATCGAACCTCGACGACGGTGCCCTCGGGATATCGCTGCGGCACGAAGCTCCATGGATCTTCGTAGAGCTGCTTGATGCCGAGGCTCACCTTACGGTCGTCGTGATTGATCGAAAGGATGATTGCCTCGACCTCGTCGCCCTTGCGGTAGACGTCGGCGGGGTTGTTGATGCGCTGGGTCCAGCTGACGTCCGACTTGTGAACCATGCCGTCGACGCCGTCCTCGATGCCAACGAACACCCCGTAATCGGTGATGGAGCGAACGCGGCCCTGGATGATGTCGCCCGGGTTGTACTTCTGCGTGAAGACCGTCCACGGGTCAGGCTCGAGCTGCTTGAGGCCCAAACTGATGCGCTTGTTCTGCGCGTCGAGGTCGAGAACGACACACTCGATCTCTTGGCCGACCTCGAGCACCTTCGACGGATGCTTGGGCTTAGCCCACGTCATTTCACTGACGTGAATCAGGCCCTCGACGCCCTGCTCGAGCTCGATGAAGGCGCCGTAGTCGGTGAGCGAAACGACCTTGCCCTTGACCTTCTTACCCGCGACGTAGATGTTGGTCGCCAGATTCCATGGGTCTTCCATGGTCTGCTTGAGGCCGAGCGACACTCGCTCCGTGTCGGCGTTGTATTTGAGCACCTTGACGGTGACTTCGTCGCCTACCTCGAAGACCTCGGACGGGTGATTGACCCGGCCCCAGCTCATGTCGGTAATGTGAAGCAGACCGTCGATGCCGCCGAGGTCGACGAACGCACCATATTCGGTGATGTTCTTGATCGTACCGGTGACGACCTGACCCTCTTGGAGGTTCTCGAGGGTGGCTTCCTTGAGACGGTCGCGCTCCTTCTCGAGAAGCACTCGACGCGAAAGCACGATGTTGCCGCGCTTCTTATTGAACTTGATGACCTTGAACTGGAAGGTCTGGCCAAGAAGGCGGTCGAGGTTGCGGACCGGTCGAAGGTCGACCTGTGAACCGGGAAGGAAAGCCTTCACGCCACCGCGGATGGTCACGGCGAGGCCGCCCTTCACGCGCTGGGTGATCGTGCCTTCGATCAGCTCGTCACAGCTCGTCACGCTCGCACGCGGCGCTGATCTCATCCCAGACCTTGAGCTTGTCGGCCTTCTCCTTGGAGAGCATGACGAGGCCGTCTTCGTTCTCCTTGGATTCGATCAGGACGTCGACGGAATCGCCGGCGGTCGCCGAGATGTTGCCTTCGGCGTTGATGAACTCATGAAGCGAGATGACGCCTTCGGATTTGTATCCGATGTCGACGACGACCGTGTCTTTGCTGACTTTCAGGATCGTCCCGGCGACGATGTCGCCCTCGCGGAGTTGGTCTGTACGTGTTGCCGAGGCTTCGAAAAGAGCAGCGAAGCTCTCGGGATTGGGGGTTTCGATTTGTGTGGTTTCTGTCATGGATAAATCACTGCTTCCGGAGTGTTCGGGAGCGCTCGGCACACCTGGCCGACCCTCCGAAGGCCCCCGGAAATGCAGGGGAGTCCGTGGGTAGCAGGGGAGTTAAGGGGTGTCAATTGCAGGACCGGACTAACTCGAGGACGTGTTGGACGACCGCTTCGAGGTCCAAGCTCGTGCTGTCGAGGATGACGGCGTCCTCGGCTGGGCGAAGGGGGGCGATGGCGCGCGTCGAGTCGGCCTCGTCTCGAGAGCGTATTTGGGCCAGAATCTCATCGTATTCGGCTGTTGCTCCGCGATTTTGGAGGTCTTGGACCCGGCGACGGGCCCGTTCCTCGGCCGACGCGGTCAGGAAGAGCTTCACTTCGGCGTCCGGGAAAACGACGGTTCCGATATCGCGGCCTTCTAGCACCACCCCGCCCTCGCTGCCCAGATCGCGTTGGATGCCGAGCAGCGCCCGGCGGACCCCTGCATAGGCGCTGACCTGGCTTGCGCCCGCGGACAGCTCGGGGGTTCGGATCTCGTCGGCGCGGTCTTGACCGTTGAGCAAAAGCCGAGGCGTTCCGTCTTCTTGTGAGGCAAAACCGAGGTCGGTCTCATCTCCGAGGGTGACGATGGCGGCCTCGTCGTCCCAGGAGATGCCGCGGTCGCGGGCTGCCAGGGCCACGCCGCGATAGAGGGCGCCGGTGTCGACGAGGGTGTAGCCGAGGCGCTGTGCGAGGACGCGCGCCGTCGTACTCTTGCCGACGCCGGCGGGGCCGTCGATCGCGATGACGGGGCGTGGGCGACTCATAGGGTTTCCTCTGCGATGTCAGCGCCGAGCGACCGAAGCAGCGCAACGAAGCCCGGAAAGCTGGTGTCGACCGCTTCGGCTCCGCCGATCAGTGACTCGCCTTCGGCCAGCATGCCGAGCAAGGTAGCGGCCATCGCGATTCGGTGATCGCCGCGGCTTTCGATCTGGGCGCCGCGAAGGCGGGCGCCTCCCGTAATGATCAAACCGTCTGGCAGCTCTTCGCATGGGACGCCGAACGCGTCGAGGACGTGCGCCATGGTGGCGATGCGGTCGCTCTCTTTGACGCGAAGCTCCGCGGCGTCGCGGATCTCGGTGCGCCCTTTGGAGACAGCAGCCAAGGCGCACACGGCGGGAATCTCGTCGATCATACGAACGATGAGCTCACCGCCCGCGACCGAGCCTCGTATTGCGGCATGCGCGACCGTGATTTCGGCCATCGGCTCGTCGCCGGCGCCGTGTCCGCTTGGCCGGTGAGAGATGCTGGCGCCGAGCAAGCGCAGCCAATCAAACAGGCCGGTGCGAGTGGGGTTGATACACACGTCCTGCACGCTGACTTGGCTTCCGGGCACCATTGCGGCGGCCAGCAGCGGGAACGCCGCGCTCGATGGGTCCCCGGGGACGTGCCATTCAAAAGGCTCCCAACCTCCCGCCCATTCGAGATTCGGGTCGAGAACTACTGAGGCACCAGCGGTTTGGAGGGGGACCCCCAGGGCGAGCATCATGCGCTCGGTGTGGTCACGCGACAGGACCGGCTCCTCGATGGCGGTCGGACCCGAGGCGTACAGGCCGCTCAAGAGGAGAGCGCTTTTCACCTGTGCGCTGGCGATCGGCATCGAGTATTCGATGCCCTTCAAGGCCTCGCCCTCGACCAGAGGCGCGATGGAAATCGGCGGGTAGAGCTCATCGGGCTGTGCGCCCGCGGTGCCTGCGATGTGCGCGCCCCTCGCCCGTAGCGGCTTGATTACGCGGCCCATCGGACGTCGGGTGAGCGATTCGTCGCCGGTCATGCGCGTGCCGAATCGCTGTCCGGTCAACAGGCCGGCCAGGAGCCGCATGGTGGTACCGGAGTTTCCGCAATCGACGACGCTGGTGGGCATCTGGAGCCCCCGGAGGCCAACGCCATGCACCGTGGTCGCCTCGTCCGTGCTTTGGACGGCGACGCCCATCGAACGGAACGCCTGCCGTGTGGCTGCGTTGTCTAAGCCCTCGGACAAGCCGGTGATGCGTGAGACACCGCGCCCGAGCGCCCCGAAGATGAGGCTTCGGTGGCCGATCGATTTATCTCCGGGGACCCGAACGCTGCCGCTCAGCGGCCCCGACCGACGTACGCGGTACCGCTTCTTCGGCGCGCTAGACACGCGACTCCCTTAGCACGCGCTGCAGCGCTTGGAGAAAGCGCTCGTTCTCCTCTGGCTTGCCGACCGTGACGCGGATCGAGGACTCCAGCGGTGCGGGCATGGCGCGCACGATGACACCTTCGTGAAGCAGCGCCTCGTAGATCGCCCTGCCCGGCCGTTGGACGTCGACCAAGAGGAAGTTGGCCTGGCTCGGCGCGACCTGGAGCCCGGTGGTTTCCAGGGCTTTGGCGAGCTTGGCGCGGTCGTGAACTGTCGCTTCGACGCTGGTTCGGAGATGGGCAGGGTCCGTCAGTGCGGCCAGTGCCGCGACTTGGCCGGGAGTTCCGACGTTGAACGGCGCGCGCAAACGGTTGAGCGTGGTGACGAGCTCCGGGGTGCCGATTGCGTAGCCGACTCGCAGGGCCGCGAGGCCGTAGGCCTTCGAGAACGTTCGCAGGATGGCCAGACGCTCGCGGGTTTCGCGGAGCTCGGTGGATGGGGCGAAGTCCTCGGCGTCCACGTACTCGAAATACGCTTCGTCGATTACTGCGAGCACGCGCTCTGGGAGCGAGCGCAGGAGCCGGGCGAGCTCGCCCTTGGCGATGTAGCTTCCGGTTGGGTTGTTTGGGTTGGAGACGAAGAGGAGCTTCGTTTCCGGGATGACCGCTTCGAGCAAGTCGTCGACGCTCCAGTGCACGTGATCACGAAGAGGGACCGCCGTAAAGCGCAGCTCTTGTGCGACCGAGCCTATGCGGTAACAGGGAAACGACGGGCTGCCGAACACCGCGTGCTCACCGCGGGTCGCCACCACACGGCAGATCAAGTCGATCAGCTCGTTCGAGCCATTGCCGAGACACAGCTCTTCGGCCGAGATGCCGTGATGCACCGCCAGCGCCTGGCGCAAGTCGTGTCCGCTGGGATCCGGGTAACGGTGCAGTTGAAGTGAGCCACGCGACAGCGCTTCGATCGCCTTCGGAGAGGGTCCGTACGGGTTCTCGTTCGACGCGAGCTTCACGACGTTGTCGATGCCGAGCTCACGCTTGAGCTCGTCTTCGGGTTTGCCTGGCTCATACGCCGTCAGCGCGAGAATGTGGGGTGCCGCGAGGTCGCTCATGGGGCTCGGTCAGGTTGGTCGGGGATAGCTTCCGAGGACCTTGGCATAACGGACGATGCGGCGCAGCTCCTCCACCGCCGTGAGAATGGCTCGGTCGGTGATGTGGCCGTCCATTTCGAGAAAGAAGACGTGCCGCCACTCGGTGCCGGTCGAGGGCCTCGATTCAACCCGGGTGAGGTTGATCTTCCGGTCGGCCAGCGGTTGGAGCGCGCGATGCAGTGCTCCCGGCTCATCGCCCGGCGCCACTGCGAGGACCGTCCGGTCTTGTCCCGTGCGAGACGGGAGGTGGCTTCCGACGACCCCGAATCGAGTGACGACATCCGCGTCGTCCTCGAGACGGTCGTCGATCAACTTCAACCCGAATAGCTCTTTGAGCAACGCTGATCCGAGTGCGGCAGACTGATCGTCCCCTATCGCGAAATGCGCGGCGGCCTGTCCTGATTGAACGTCGACGAGGATGGCGTCCGGGTAGCGAGAGCGCAGTTGTCGTTCGCACGCGGCGATGGCCGGCGCAGTGCCGTAGATCTTGACCACTTCCGAGACTTCGCCCGACTGGGAGAGAAGTTGATAGCGCAGCGGCGCGATCCGTTCCGCACACAGCTTGGCGTCGGTCGCGACCAGACCCTTGAGCGTCGCGGTGATCGCGCCGTCGGTCGAGGTCTCGAGTGGAATCACGCCAAAGGTCGCGTGGCCGTGCAGCACCGCTTCCAGCACGCCCGATACCGATTCGGTCGGGCGGAAGCTCGCCGCGTGACCGAAGTGGTCGCGCGCGGCCGCGTGTGCGAGATCCCCAGGGCCGCCGAAGTACGCCACTACATCGGGCGCAACGAGCTCCGTGCACGCAGACAACACCTCGCGAAACACGGGCTCGATGCTGCTCGCGGGGAACTCTTCGGCAAGCGCGCGCGCGGCTTCGATGACCTTGGCTTTCTTCGGCAGGCGCAGCGGTTCGTCGCCGGCTTCCTCGCGGAGCGCGCTGTACTGGTGCATCGCTCGTGCGCGCGCGTTGAGCGCGCCCACGATTTGCCGGTCCGCTTCTTCGAGCGCTGCGGTGATCCGCCGAAGACGATCGTCCATAGTCGTGATGGTAACAGCCCCCTCGTCGAAGGTATACCGCCGGTCGGGTTTCGTTACTCTTCGTCGCGGCTCGCCAGGTCGCGGAGCCTTGCAAGCGTGACGAGCGCGTCGACCGGAGTCATGCGATCGACGTCGAGTGCGCGTAAGGTGGCCTCCGCTTCGGACTTCTGTGGCTGGGTTGGTTCGAACAGTGGCATCTGTGGCGCCGGTGTTGCCTCGACGCGCGTTTCGAGCTCTTGGAGCTTTGCTTTGGCACGTGCCAAGACGACTGGGGGAACGCCTGCAAGCCTTGCAACAGCTAGGCCATAACTCCGGTTCGAGCCACCGGGCACGAGCTGATGCAGCAGAACCATGCTGTCATCGTGCTCCCTTGCGGCAACGTTGTAGTTGGCGGCGTTGGGTAGGCGATCGGCAAGCTCGCACAGCTCGTGATAGTGGGTGGCGAAAATCGCTCTGCAACGCGTTGCGTCGTGCAGGTGCTCGGCCACCGCCCAGGCGATCGCGAGCCCGTCGTAGGTGCTCGTGCCGCGTCCGATCTCGTCGAGGATCACGAACGATCGCTCGGTCGCGCCCCGCAGGATCGCGGACGCTTCCATCATTTCGACCATGAAGGTGCTCTGACCGCGGGCGAGGTGGTCGCTGGCTCCGACGCGGGTGTAGACGCGATCGACGATGCCGATCCGCGCGGACTTGGCGGCGACGAACCCACCGGCCTGGGCCATGATCACGGCGAGCGCTGCTTGCCGCATGGTGGTCGATTTTCCCGACATGTTGGGCCCTGTCAGCAGCATCAATCGGGTGGCGTCCGGGTCGAGCTCGATGGTATTGGGAACGAAGCCGTCTTTGGCGGCGTAGCATTCGACGGTGGGGTGCCGGCTGTCTTCGAGGAAGAGCTCGCGGGTGCCATCGACGTCCGGGCGCACATAACCGCGGCGGTGCGCGACCTCGGCGAGAGCGGCACTCGTATCGATTGACGCGATGACTCGTGCCAGCCGGTGCAGCCTCGGCGCCTCGTCCCCAATGGCCTTGCGCAGATCGAGGAACGCGGCCGACTCGAGTGCGCGGGCACGCTCGTCTGCATGCAGGATACGGTCTTGAAGCTCAGCGAGCTCGGCGGTGATGAAGCGCTCTCCGTTCGCGATCGTCTGCTTGCGAACGTACTCGTCGGGGACCGCGTCCAGCTTGGATTTCGTGATCTCGATGTAGTAGCCGAAGACTCGTGTGAACTTGATTTTGAGCGAAGCGATGCCGGTGCGCTCCCGTTCCCGGCGCTCGAGATCGAGCACGATGTCCTTGGCGGTCGTGGACAGCTTACGCAGGGCATCCAGCTCGTCGAGGTGTCCGTCGGCAAAAATTCCGCCCTGCCGGTCGATGGATGGAGGCTCGTCGACGAGCGCAGCCTGGAGGATCGCGAGCACGTCCGGACACAAGTCGGCGCGCTGCAGTGATGCCATCGCGTCGTCGAGGTCGGTGCCAGGGCGTTCCGTGAGTTGCTGGTGAAGCGCAGCGGCGCTCACTAGGCTATTGCGAATGACGCCGAGGTCGCGTGGCGTCGCCAGCCCGACGGCCGTCCGAACAGCGAGGCGCTCGACGTCGCCGATTTCGCCCAGCCTTGCCCTGCACCGGTCGCGGCAGCGGGCGTCGATAAAGAAGAGCTCAACCGCGTCGTGCCGGCGTCGGATGCGCTCGATATCAGTCAGCGGTTCGAGCAACCGGGAGCGGAGGCCCCGTGCCCCCATTGGCGTTTTGGTTTCGTCGAGGAGGTCGAGAAGCGATCCGCGGCGCTCTCCGTCGAGCGTGCGAACCAACTCGAGGTTGCGAACCGCCGCGTCGTCCAAGACGAGACGGTCCCCCGCGGTGTAGAGCGTGGCCTGGTGAATCTGCGAGGCGGCCTGGTGCGCCCTGGCGTAGCCGAGCACCAACGCCGCGGCTCGGCCTGCGGGTTCTTGGCTCGACAGCTCGGCGGCCTGCTCGGCGGTGAGCGTCTCACCCAGGTCTTCGGCGCCGTTTGTGAACTCGACTGTGCGTAGCGCTGCATTGGGAAGGCTCTGCTTGCAGAGTGCCTCGAGCTCCTTGGCGCCCGATTCGATCAGCACTTCGGCTGGGTCCAACCGCACGAGCTCGCCGACCCACTGTGGCCCCATCTCGATCACGCAGGCGCGGAGTGTGCCGGTGGAGAGCTCGAGCGCGGCGACGCCGCCATCCCGCGTGGCTGCGACCAGAAAATTCTCCGAGCGCGCGTCGAGCGCATCAGGCTCGAGGCAAAGTCCCGGCGTGACCACGCGCACGACTTCCCGCGGGACGACTCCGCGAACGCTCGACGGGTCGCCCATTTGCTCGCAGATCGCGACCTTCTCCCCGTGCCGCAGCAGCGCTGCGAGGTATCCGGCTCCCGCGTGATGCGGCACGCCAGCCATGGGGATCTTGCTGCCGTCGGGGTCGGTTCCGCGAGACGTCAACGCAATATCGAGGATATCGGCCGCTCGGACCGCGTCCTCGTAAAACATCTCGTAGAAATCCCCGAGCCGAAAGAAGATGATCGCGTCGGGATGCTGGCCCTTGGCGCGAAGGAACTGGCGCATGACGGGCGTGTGGTCCTTCTTTCGAGCCGTCCCCCGTACACCCATGAATCGGGTCTACTGAAAAGATTGGACGATGGAAAGCGGAGAAAAGACGATGCGCCGGACGCCACCTTCGAAGTCCACGAAGAACAGCTGGTCCTGTCGCTCGGAAAACAGCATCGACGCCGGCAACGAGCGACGAGCGGTGCTGGTATCGAGGATCTCGACGTCGAACTGATTCAGGATGTTGAAATTGAGCAAGGAGACGGTGGAGTCGGTGACGGGAGTCATCGGAGGGAACGGGCCGATGTGAAAGCTGACCAGCGGGTTGATGAACTGTGCGTCTTCGAACGCGCGGGCCGTGAGGAACGTGTCCACGTCGTCTTCCACGATCGGGCGCCCATCGGGACCGAGGTCGAGGACGCATTCGCCCGTTGTCTCGTCGGGGATGACGCGGTGAATGAATCCCGACGACGTACCGGTGACCGTGTACACGTTCCGCGTGTGGATCTCGTACTCGGTGAACTGGTTGAAACAGAATTGCACCTCTTCTAGGGTGTACCGGTCGGTGAGGGACGGCCCGATCTCGAGCTGATCGTTATAGGCACGCTCAATGGGGAACCAAACCGGGAAGTCGTCGATATCGTCCCGGAGGTCTTCGAATTTCTCGCAAGCTGGATTGTCCCGGGTGTTGGGCGGCAGCTCACCGACGATGAGCACACGGTCCCCATCATAGGATTCCACGAGGTCGATGCTCAGGTCGCTGCTGATGTCCCCGCCGGCCTGCTCGCCGAGCACGCCAACCCGGCAGAACGGCACGTCGCCGCCGAGGAACCAATTTCCTGATCCCTGGTTCGGGGGCGCGGGAAACTGGTTGCTCGGGACCGACTCGTCCGAGAAGAGGCCGAGACCCCCCTCCGAGTGGGGGATCAACCCTTCCCAGAGCGCGTCCCAGCGCTGCGTGAAGGTGCTCCACACTTGCGACGAGGAGCAGACCAACGCGTCGTTGGGCGTCGGGTTGACACCGAACACATTGAACATCGACGTCGGGCACTCGATAAACTCGAGGCCAGGGCCGTCGGAATTTAGGGGATCGCCGGTCGTTTCGTCGAGCTTCCCTGGCGCGATGTTGAACTGAAGCGACGGGGTGCCGTCGATGGCGATGAACGTGGATGGGGTGAACCTCCACCGCCGCCGGTTCCGCCGAATGCTCGCGAACTGGTCCGGCCCCGTCTCGGCCAAGGTGCAGGCAATGGCGCCTTCTCCCCCACGGCACGGCGCGTTGAGGTCGTAGATGTCGAGGAAGAACATCGTTCCGTTCGAAAGGCTCACCGCCAGGAAGACGCCACGCATGTTGCTTGCGTTTTGGGCCAACGCGAACGCGTTGTCGTCTGTCGATGTGCAGATATCCTCTTCGGGGACCCTTGCGCCGCCGGTGTCCGGGTCCGGTTCCAGATTGTAGAATGGTGAGATGACCTCGATCGAGCGCACGTTCGAGAACAAGGAACGAACGCGATTTCGTGATTCGACGTTCTCTTCGTTGGCGCGAGTGGAGATGCCGGCGACCACGGGAAGCACCGCGCCGAAGGTCTTGTCCTCCGGGGCGGTGCCATCAGGGTCTTCAGTGTAATTCACCGCGATGACGCTACTGTCGGTCGCGCTCACCGCGTAGAGGTAGCGTTGGGTTGCCGCTTGATCGTCGGGCTCCGAGCTGGCCGGGACGTAGGGCGTCACGTCGATATCGGTCGTGGGTGTACCGCTGACGATGGGGTCGATCGCGCGTGCTCCGGCGGGCAACAACTGGAAGCGATGAATCACCGGCTGGTTGGCGTCTGCGACGAGGAGGACATCGTCCAGGGAGTTTCCCTCCATCCCGTAGTCGATGGCGAGCGCGACAGGACTGGGGCCGGGGACTGCGCCGTCGACGCAGGGTGTGGTCGTCTCGACGGTCTTGATGAAGCGCCCCGGGCGATCCTCGAAGTCCTCAGGACAGATACGATGGTAGTCGCTCTCCGTCGAGGGCGGCGGCGACACCAGCGTGACTGTGCTGCAGTCGTAAGTCGGCAGTGGGATACCCAGTGGCGTACCGAGGGACTCGTGGACGGTCGACTCGCCGTCGGGGCCAGTGGTCGTGATGACTGGGATCTGGAAAATCTGCCCGAGGTCAGGAATGGCGGCGTACAGGAATCGAAATGCGATATCGCTGGTGGCGCCGGTGACCTTGCCGTCTTCGTCGACTTTCGCCGTGACCGTTGCAAGCTCGTGCAAAGCCAGGTCCGTAGGGCCTGCCTCGAAGCGAACCTGCTGGGTGGGCGACTCGGATTCGCCCGTGATGACGGCTTCCGTCGGAATGGCCTGTACGCTCTTTGGGCTGAAGCTGCTGACGTATGTGTAGCTCGGTTCGAAGGGCGAAATTTGGATGCCGGTCGGCTGCTCTCCGACGCGTAGGGCAGTCACGCCCGGAACGGTGCGGTTCGTGTCGAAAATCAGCGACCTGCTGAAACTGACGACGGCGACCTCTCCCGTCTGCGTTTGGGTCACGGCGCCCAAGAACTGGGCCTCTACTTCATCCGCGAAGGTCGTTTCAGAACTGCAGAGCTCGGACGGGAGAACTTGCCGGAGGTCAAAGAGGTTGCCGGTAATCAGCTCCACGTCCGCGCACAAGAGCTGGATCTTAGCGGAGCGGTTCAGTGCTGACAGGACGATGTTGGTGGCGTTGTTGCTGCACGACGCCAGCACGAAGGCGCACAAGGCCAAGGTAAGCAAGCGTTTCATCGTGGCAGCTCCGATACGGGTTGGGGCAAGCCCACGAGGCCAAGGAGCTGCGGCGAGCACTCTTCAGGACCATCCGCGCCGCCCTCGAGGCAGGCGACGAGCGGTCGCAAGTCGGCAACACGGAGGACCGAGGTGCTGAAGTCGGCGGTGTACAGGAGAAGTCGCGGAGCATCGATGACGAACTCGAAGGCGCCGCTGATGTTGGTCAGGAGGGTGATCCCCTGGAACTTGTCTGTGTCGATGACTTGCACGCTCCTCGCGAGGAAGCAGCTCACGAAGGCCAGCAGTACGCTGCGTCCACCCACAGGGATTTCACCGACTTGAATGCGCGAAGGGTCGCGGCACGTCGGTATCTGGCCGACCATGTTCAGGTTCCCGCCCGCCACATTGCTGCGAGCGACAACTAAGGCGTTGGGTGAGCGGGACACGATGTAGGCGAGGTCCCTGCCAGGTCTCGGATCGAAGCGGATGTCCCGATTGCTGATCCCGGTGTCGAGCCCCGTCACGAAGAGGGTCCCTGCGTTGAACAGGTAGCTCTGCGTGGGGTCCCCGTCGATGCCGATGCCGAGGCGGACCACCGCCGCGAGCTCGGCGCTGGGAATCCAAGCGCGCTTGGCGCCGGGCTCGTACGTGATGGTCACCTGTTCGGGTGCGAGCTCGTCGACCGTGGCCGCAAGGCGCGGGCGCTTCTGAGGTTCCGGGCCCCCTGGGCGGAGCTGGTCGAAGAACATGCTCGCTTTGCCTTCGCGGTGTGCCATCAAGATGTAGTCCCCGCGGAAGGCGGGGTCGTCGGGGCTGCCCGGCGGGGCGAAGTCCGCCGCTAGGTCTCCGACGAACACATCGACCGGATCGGCCGGCAGTTCGAGTAAGACCGTGGGGTTGACCAGCTCAGCGCTACCCGAGCGATAGGGGCCCGTGCAGGTATGCCGCGTTCCGAATCCTCCGCCGCAGTTGAGCTGACCTTCCTCATTGACGTCGATGAACGTCAGATTCGCGTCGCTTCGGACCGGCAGGTACAGCCTCCGCCCATCCGTGCCGACGCCTAGGCCATCTGAGAAAGAGCCGATCTGGACCTCGCCGCGAATCAGGCCGTCGACCGGAACGAGCCGCAGCGCCGCCCCGGGGTCCCGAAACTGGAGGTCGGAGGGAATGACCGAGCAGCGGTCAAAGGGGATCTCCACGCATTCGTCCCCGGGTCCATCGCCGGGGTCGGGAGGCGCCAGCGGTTCGCAGGCGCACATGGGATCATTGATGTCACCCTCGAACGTACTGTCGACGCATCTCTGGCGGATTCCTTGCGGCACAGCGGTGCAGTTGAAGTCGGTCGCCGGGTCGCACACACACGCCGGATCGTTGACGTCGCCCGTATAGTCGCTTTGCAGACATTCCGGGTCACGCCAGGCGCTCACGCAGCCCGCATTGATCGCCTCGACCATCTTCTCGATGTCGTAGGACTGGACGTTTCCGGAGTTGTACTGGAGCCCGAAGTTCGAGCTCGTGACGAACAGATACTTGGGGTTGCCATCGGTATCCTGGTCGACCGAGAGCTCGATCGCGATGGGAAACGACATCAGGCCGGCAGGCAGCGCCTCCCCATCCGTATTGATGCAGCCGGTCGAGACAGTCCCGGAGATAAGCAAGAACCCCAGAGCGAAGCCGATCGCGGCGCCCTGCGGGCCAAATCGCGACCCCATGGAGCGGCACCCTAGCCGTTCACCCTACGGGGGGCAACTGGCAGCGAAGCACCCTATTTCCAGGGATCGAGGATGGCCTGGTCCCGTTGGGCCGACGGCTTGATGCGCTGCCGAGGCTTACGCCGGACCGGGTTGGCACGTGCTTCCTCGGCTTCGACTCCTGGCGCCTCCAATACGGTCTGCGCCGACTGTCCGTCACCCACTTCGACGTCAGCATTTGCCTCCGTGAGAGCTGCGGTCGCGGACACCTCGGCCGTGGTGAAGCTCGGGGCAAGGCTGGCCCACTCCGGATCAGCCCTTCGCTCGATGTATGCGCTCATGGCAAGTGTTCCAATCAGCGCCACGACGGCCATTCCAAGCCCCCCGACGTACAGCGGTGACACCCGGGCGCGCACCGGACGAGGCGGTCGAGTCGGCGTCAGGGTGACCGTATCGGGTCCAACTGGTTTTCGGCCGGTGTGGACGCGGTGGAGATCAGCCTCGATCTCGTGCATCGCCTGGTAGCGTTGCTCCGGCTTCTTCTCGAGGCAGCGCATGATCAACTGTTCCAGCTGCTCGGAGACCTGCGGTACGCGGACCGTGGGTGGAATCGGGTCCTCGTACATTTGCTTGGTGAGAATGCCCATCATGGTGTCAGCGTCGTGCGGAACGTGACCGGTCACCATCTCGTAGAGCAATACGCCGAGCGCGTAAATGTCGGTGCGGTGGTCGACGCCGTCGCCTTCGCATTGCTCGGGCGACATGTAGTGAGGCGTCCCAAGCACCTCGCCGTCGCGCGTGATTCGCTTCGGGCCGTTGGCGACCTTGGCAATGCCGAAGTCGAGGACCTTCACGAAGTCATCGATGTCGTCGCGACGGATCAGAAATACATTTTCGGGCTTGAGATCCCGATGGATGATTCCGGCGTCGTGCGCTGCTCCGAGCGCGCGGCAGAGCTGGATGGCGATGTGAATGGCGCGCTCCTCGGGCATACGTTGGGCCGCGTCGATCGCGTCGATGAGGTCGAGCCCCTCGAGGCACTCCATGACGAAATAGGTCGAGCCATCGTCCAACTCGCCGAAGTCGTTGATGTCGATGATGTGCTGGTTGCCGATCCCCGACGCACTCTCGGCTTCACGCCGAAACCGCGCCAGCACCTCGGGGTCCTTCGTGTTCTCCCGGCGAAGCACCTTGATCGCGAGCGGCTTGTTGAGGCGCGTATGCGTGACCCGGTAGACCAAACCCATGCCACCTTCGCCGAGTAAGGCCTCGACGCGGTAGCGCTCATCGATCGTGCGACCGAGGAGACCCTCGGGTGCTTTCGACACTCCCGAATGAGGTCCGCTCACCTCGGAGTCGTCAAACCCTCTCGCGCCATCTGACATACAGCCTCACCGCAATCTTCCAGAAACTACATTCCAACACGTCCAGCCACCTCCAGCAACCGCAAAAAGGGGTCAGACCCCCTTTTCTTTTTCTTTTTCAGCGGAGCCGAGCTTGGGCGGCGGCTAGGCGAGCCCCGGGGAGTTGGGAGAGGGGTGCGCAGACGAAGTCTAGATGAAGGCGCTCGCAGATTTCGATGGACGCGGGGCTGCCTCCCTGGTCGCCGCACAGGCCCGCGGTGAGGTCCGGACGGACTGCCTTGGCGCGCTCGAGCGCAATGCCCATCAGCTCGGCGACCTGCTCGTCGAGATAGGTGAAAGGGTCCCGCGCGACAAGGCCGAGGTCGTTCAGGTAGGTTGGCAAGAAACGGCCGGCGTCCTCCCGGCTGATGCCGAGCGTGGTCTGCGTCAGGTCGTTGCCCCCAAACGAAAAGAACTGTGTGTATCGGGCGAGCTGGTCGGCGATGAGGCACGCGCGCGGCAGCTCGACCATGGCACCCACGCGGCAGGTGAAAAGGTTCGTCGACTCCGGGAAGACCTGCTGCTGCACCGCGTTCAAGACAGAGCACAACGCCTCGACCTCCGAGGTAAAAGCGACCATTGGAACCAAGACTTCGAGCTCGACGGGCACACCCTGGTCGGTGCATTCGCGCGCCGCGAAGAGCATGGCCCGAAGTTGCATGTCGTAGAGGCCGGGGACGGTGAGCCCTGCGCGCACGCCGCGGTGTCCGAACGCCGGATTCGATTCGCGATGCCGCTCGGCGGCCTTCGTTACCTCTTCCAACTCGAGGTCGAGCGCGTTGGCGATCGCTTGCAGCGACTCCTGGTCTTGCGGGAGGAACTCCCCGAGCGCTCGGTCGAGCAAGCGAATGGTGACCGGCCTTCCGTCCATCGCCTCAAACATCTCGACGAAGTCGTCCTTTTGCGCCTGCTCGAGCTCCGACAGCCACTCCCTGCGCTGCTCATCGTCGATCGCGAGCAGCGCGCATCGCATCGCGAACAACCGATCCTGCGCAAAGAACATTCGCTCCGTCCGGCACAGTCCCACGCCTTCCGCCCCGTAACTCAGGGCCGCGCGTGCCGCCTGCGGCGTATCGGCTTCGGCATAGATACGCATGCGGCGGACGTGATCGGCCCACTCCATCAACTCCTGAAGCTCATCGACCGTCGCAGAGGCAACCATATCGAGTGCGCCCGCATAGACACTGCCGGTCGACCCATTCACGGTGAGCAGATCACCCTCTCGCAGAGGCTCAGACGACTCCGAGTTGTCGAGACGCACGGTACGCTCCTTCGGACTGATCTCGAGTCCGGCACAGCCCACGACGCAACACTTTCCGAGCCCGCGCGCGACGACCGCGGCGTGGGAGGTCATTCCGCCCGCCGCCGTCACGACGCCCTTCGCCGCCTTCATTCCGTGGATATCATCCGCGCTGGTTTCTTGGCGCACCAGGATGACATCCTGGCCCTCTGCTACCCAGCGGACCGCGTCGTCCGCGGTGAACACGATTCGACCGGATGCGGCACCCGGGCTCGCGGGCAATCCGACGGCGAGCGGCTCGACCCCGTGGGCACTGAGCTCGGTTTGAGTCGGAAGCCGCGCTTGAAGCAGTTGCTCGAGCGAGCGGGCGTCGACCCGAAGCAACGCGCCTTCCTTGGTGAGGACTCCTTCACTCACCATGTCGACCGCAACGCGGACCGCTGCGCGAGCCGTTCGCTTCGCGGCTCGCGTCTGCAGCAGATACGAGTGCCCATTCTCGATGGTGAACTCGACGTCCTGCATATCGCCGAAGTGGTTTTCGAGTGTGGTGCAATATGCGGAGATCGCCTCGAAGGCTTCGGGCAGTGAAGCTTCGAGGCTCGACGCTTCCTTGCCGGGTGCCGCCGCATTGGACGTGAGCGCGACCGGCGTGCGAATGCCCCCGACGACATCTTCGCCTTGGGCGTTGGGCAGGAACTCGCCGTAAAGCTGTTTGTCGCCGTTTGAGGGGTTGCGTGTGAATGCCACGCCCGAGCCGCTTTGCGGGCCGGTATTCCCGAAGACCATCGCTTGCACCGTGCATGAGGTGCCACCGTCGTTGTCGATCCCTTGCATGCGCCGGTAGCGAACCGCTCGCATGTTGTCCCACGACGCGAACACCGCGCCGATGGAATCCCAGAGTTGTGTATGGACGTCTTGGGGGAACGGTGCGCCCGAGGCTTCCTCGATCAAACTGAGTTGTGACGCGATGAGCCCCTCGAGCGCGGTTGCCGGGACCTCGGAATCGAGCATGCGGGGCTGCCCAAGGTGGGTCTTGAGGTCGCTGAGCAGATACTGGAAGCGGTCGCCTCCGATGCCGCGCACGACCGTTCCGTACATCTGCAGCAAGCGGCGGTACGCATCGAGCGCGAAACGTTGGTCCCCGTGCATTGTTGCAAGCCCGCCGAGAGAGCGCTCGTTGAGGCCGATATTGAGCAGCGTGTCCATCATCCCCGGCATCGAGATCTGCGCGCCCGATCGAACCGAAACGAGCAGCGGATTAGTGGCGTCCCCGAACCGTTTTCCGAGGCGCTCCTCGATCGAATGGACGGCCTCCGTGACGGACGCTTCGAGGCCGTCTGGCAGCGTGCGGGTCTGTCGGTACCCTTTGCCGACTTCGGTCGTGATTGTGAACCCCGGCGGCACCGGAATTCCGAGCGCGGTCATCTCGTTCAGGCCGGCCGCCTTCGTTCCGAGGAGTTGCAGGCGGACGTCCGGGTCCAGCTCTGCCTCAAGCGGATACAGAAGGGTCACGGCGTTGCAACTTTGTCCCAAGCTGGTGGAAGTGCGCAATGCCATTGACTGTGTCCGCGATTTCTCCAAGCAATCGCAGGCGATTGTCTCGGACGCGGGCATCGTCGACCATCACGAACACCTCCTCAAAGAAGCGATCGATCGGCGCGCCGAGCTCCTTGGCGACGAGCTTCAACGCAGCAGCGTAGCGCCGTTCGCCGGTTGCTTCGCGGATCTGATCGCGCACCGTTTCGAACCGTTCCGCAAGTGCGCTCTCCGCGCCGGCTTCGAGAAGCGCCCGGTCGATGGGGCCCCGCGCGCTCTCCTTCGTGATGTTGAACGCGCGCTTGAAGGCGATTGCGAGCGCCTCGAATTCGGGTGCGGCGCCCAGCTCGGACACGGCTTCGATTCGGCTCCGCAGGTCGCGTAGCGAGGTGCCGTCCCAAGCGCCGAGGCACGCGTTGACGACATCGCCGCCGTGCGCGTCCTTGAGCATTGCGCGGATGCGACCACGGAAGAAGTCATCGAGTGACGCGCGGACTTCGTCAGCCGGTGTGAGATCGGCGTCGCCCGCGTAGTGGCGGTACGCCTGGTCGATGAGCTGCCGAAGATCGATGTCGATGGGCCCTTCGAGTGCGATGCGAATGATCCCGAGTGCCGCGCGTCGAAGCGCAAATGGGTCCGCCGACCCGGTAGGGACCAAGCCGATACCGAAGCACCCGACCAACGTGTCGATGCGGTCTGCCACGGCGACGACGGCGCCGACGACCTGGTCGGGCACGACATCTTCCGCTCCCTGAGGCCGGTAGTGGTCGCGAATCGCGTCGGCGATCGCGGAGTCCATGCCCTCGCGTAGCGCATACCAACGGCCCATCTCGCCTTGAAGCTCCGGGAACTCGAAGACGATGAGGGTCTCGAGGTCGGCCTTGCACAACCTCGCCGCCTCCATGCAGGCGGCGGCGTCGACTCCCGATTGCTCTGCGAGGGCGCGGGCATTGGCCTGCAGTCGCCGTACTTTGGCGCCCATTGTGCCGAGCTTCGACTGGAACACTACCGATTCGAGCTTCTGGAGGCGGTCGGCGAGCGGGGCTTTGCGGTCCTCTTCGACGAAGAATCGTTCATCGGCCAAGCGCGCGCGAAGGACCCGGTCGTTGCCTTTAGCGATGGTCTCCGGATCCTGCGCGGTATTGACCACGTTGAGATAGGCGGGAAGCAGCGCGCCCCCTGCGGATGCGCGCACCGCGAAGTATCGCTGGTGGTCGCGCATGACCGAAATCACCACCGTTTCCGGGAGCTCGAGAAAGGAAGGGTCGAAGCTGCCAGGTACCGTAAACGGCTGCTCGACGAGCGATACGCACTCGTCGGCAAGAAACGCATCCGGCTCGAGGACGCCGCCCAGTGCCTTCGCCGCTGCAAGCAGGCCCTCCATCATGCGCTCCTTGCGGACCTCGAGATCAACCAGCACGTGCGCCCGCTCGAGCGCCTCTTCGTAGTTGCTGGCCTCGTCGAGATCGAATGTTTCAGGGGCGAGGAAGCGATGGCCCCGCGTCCCGCGCCCTGCCCGCACGCCTGCGAACTCGAAGTCGACGACCTCGCTGCCGAGCAATGACACGACCCAGTGGATCGGCCGGCCGAACGAGATTTCGCCAGACCCCCACCGCATGGATTTGGGGAACGTGATGCGCTGACACACATGGGGAAGAATCTCGGCGAGCACTGCGGCGGTTGCTTTGCCGGCCTCGTGCACCCGCGCGCTGACGTAGTCACCCTTCTCGGTCGTCTGCTTCTGCAGGTCGTCGACTGCGACGCCGTGCTTCTTCGCGAACCCTATCGCCGCCTTCTTGGGCGCGCCGTCCGCCTCGAACGCGGCGCTCCACGGTGGGCCCATGACTGTCTCGTCGCGATCGGGCTGATTCGGCGCCAGCCCGCGCAACCTCAGCGCGAGGCGTCGGGGCGTTCCGAGCGTATGCACCTCGAGCGAGTCGGTTCCGAGCCGAGCCTGGCCAACTAGCTCGAGGGCGCCTGCCTTCATGGAGCGCAGCGCGTGCGTCACGAACGACGCCGGGAGCTCCTCGGTTCCAATCTCCAGCAAAAACTCGGATGTCATGGAGAGGCGTTGCTACCAGACCGGATCCACAGGCGCAACGGGGCATGGCCCCAAAACGCGCTATTGAGCCGCCGCAGCGGTGTCGAGGAGCGGGAAGCCGAGGGCCTCACGTTGGGCGTACCACGACTCTGCGACCGCCCGAGCGATGAGCCTCACGCGGCCAATATACCGCTGCCGTTCGGTCACGCTGATCGCGCCCCGCGCGTCGAGGACGTTGAAATAGTGGCTGCACTTGATGACCGCGTCGTACGCAGGAAGCACCAGCCTCTCGAGAGGCTCACGGTCGAACTGCAGGGCGCCGCCCTTCCCCTTCTTGGCGCTGAGGCCCAGCAAGGCCGCTACCTGTTTCTCGTACTCTCCGAACAGATTCTTCTGAAGGTCGACGTCCGCCTGCTCGAAGTTGTAGGTGCTCCACTCCCACTCGGCGCGCTTGTAGATGTCGCCGTACCGGATCCCCGGGGCCCACTGCAGCTCGTAGACATCATCCACGTCTTGCAGATACATCGCGATCCGCTCGAGGCCGTACGTCAGCTCGCCGCTGACCGGCTTGCAGTCGATGCCGCCACACTGCTGGAAATAGGTGAACTGGCTGATTTCGAGACCGTCGAGCCACACTTGCCAACCGAGGCCCCACGCGCCCAAAGTCGGCGACTCCCAGTCATCCTCGATGAAACGGATGTCGTGGTGGGTCGGGTTGGTGCCAAGCACGCGCAACGATTCGAGGTAGAGGTCCTGAATGTCGGGCGGCGATGGCTTGAGGATGACCTGATATTGATGGAACTGCTGAAGTCGGTTGGGGTTTTCACCGTAGCGGCCGTCGGTTGGGCGACGACTCGGCTCGACGTACGCGACATTCCACGGCTCCGGGCCGATTGCTCGCAAGAAGGTGTGCGGGTTGAAGGTGCCCGCCCCGACCTCGGAGTTGTAGGGCTGCACGATCAGGCAACCGCGCTCGGCCCAGAAGCGTTCGAGCGCGAGGATGAGTTCCTGGAAGGTCATTCCTCGTCCTCCTCGTCGTCTTCCCCGTCTTCCTCGTCCTCGGCAGCCGCCAGGGCTTCAGCTGCGGCAATGGCTGCTTCTTCTTCGGCGAGGAGCTCCTCCTCTGCCTGTTCCATCGCCTCTGCCGCGGCGATCTCTGCCGCCGCGATGTCGATCGACTCGCCCGTCTTCTCCTCGAACAGGGCCTTGTGCTCGTCGGTGAGGTCGCTGAACTCTTGAAGCGTGGGGAGGTCTTTCAAGGCGCTCAATCCGAAGAACTCTAAGAACCCCGGGGTCGTGCCGTACACCAACGGCCTTCCAGGCTCATCCTTGCGCCCGAGGATCCTCACGAGACCACGGTCGGTCAGCATCTTGAGCGACGAGCCGGAGTCGACGCCGCGAACGTCATCGACCTCGGGCCGGGTGAGCGGCTGACGGTACGCGACGATGGCGAGCGTTTCGAGCTGCGCACGCGTGAGGCGCATGGGCTTGGGCGCGACCAAGGTCTTGACGAAGTCGGCGCTCTCGCGCGCGGAACGGAACTGGTACCCGCCAGCGACGTAATAGAGGTGCACACCCCGGTGCTCGTAGTCGGCGACGAGCTCGTCGAGCAGCGGCTGTACTTCGGCGAGGGTGGCCCGGGCCGCCCTCGCGAGCCTCTTCGGCGTCAGGGGGCTGCCCGAGACGAAGATCAGGCTCTCGATCACGTTCTTGAGCGTGTCGGCGCTCGGCGCAATGGCCGCTCCAGCTCCGTTTTCCGAGGCGCCGTTGTCGGTCTGCAGATCTGTTTGCGTCATCGTTCTTGCTCGTCCTCAATCCATCCGTAGGCATCGGAGGTTCCAGCCGGCACGACCACCGATTCTCGTATTTCCTGGCCCATTTCAACCGGTTCGCTGAAGTCGATCGCCGCGTCGGCCACATCGCTCGTCGGCTGCTGCACGTCGGCGGGAACCACCGGCTCGCCGGTGGCGTCGAGCAGCGTGTACTCGAGGTAGATGGGCTCTTCGTGGTCGGTCTGATAGATGCTCGCCAAGCGCATCTTCGCCATCTCGAGCAGCGCGAGGAACGTGACCACGAGATCATACGACGTGCTTACGTCCTCGAAGAGCTCGTCGAAGCGGCACCGGCGGCGCTCGCGAAGCAGGTCGACCAACCCACCGATGCGTTCTTGAATGGACATCCGTTCCGCATCGACCTCGAGTGAAATGGTCGCGTTGACGCGCTCTGCGATCCTCTTGAGCGCGTCGAGCAGCTTGAAGACGCTCACTTGCGCCAGTGGCGCCGGTCCATCGGCGGCTGGCGGAGGCGTGCCCCGTGAGAACACGTCTCGACCCGCGATCGCGCGCGCGCCCAGATCTGCAGCGACCGTTTTGTACTTCTGGTACTCCAGCAAGCGCCGAATCAGCTCGGCGCGCGGGTCGAGCTCGTCTAGCTCGTCGTCGTCTTGATCCTCGGGCGGCCGAGGCAGGAGCATCTTGCTCTTGATGTGTGCCAGCGTCGCAGCCATCACCAGGTATTCCGAGGCAACGTCGAGGTTTAGATTCTCCATCAACCCGAGGTATTCCAGGTATTTATCGGTGATGAAGGAGATTGGCAGGTCGAGGATATCGAGCTCGTGCTTGCGGATCAGATGCAGGAGCAGGTCTAGCGGCCCCTCGAAGTTGGGCAGCTCGATCCGGAAATTGGGGTCCAGAGCCTCCGGGGCCTCGGGCACCTGCATGGGGCTGGGCTCGCTCATCGCGGTGCAACCATGCGCTCGTACGCTCCCCAGTGTCAATCGCAACGGGCGTCGTTGAGGGCTTCGATCACCGCTTCGACGTGGCCCTTCACTTTCACTTTTGGAAAGTGCTTGATGACTTTGCCATCCGGTCCAATCAGGACGGTCGATCGGATGATTCCCATCGACTTCTTCCCGTACATGTTCTTCTCGCCCCAGGCGTCGTACTTCTCGAGCATCTTGCCGTCTGGGTCGCTGAGCAGAGGGAACTTCAGTTTGTATTTGTCAGCGAACTTACAATGCGACTCGATCGAATCCTTGCTGACGCCGATGACCACCGCATCGCGCGCCTTGATTTTGCGCAGCGCCTTGTTGAAGTCGTTGGCCTCCGTCGTGCAGCCCGGCGTGTTGTCCCTCGGGTAGAAGTAGACGATGACGTACTTGCCCGCGAGGTCTTGGAGGGACAGTTTGTCGCCCGTGGATGAGGGCAGATTGAACGCAGGGGCCTTGCGGCCTTCTTTGATCATGGAGACGCCTCTATTGCCGGTTTGCGCTGGGTGTCAACGCGTCGGCCGCCTCACGAACTTGGAATCTGTGCGGGACGCGCCCAAGATCGGGACATGACCCATCGCACCCTCATCGTGGGAGACGTCCACGGCTGTCGCGAGGAGCTCGAAGACCTTTTGCATGAGTCGGGCTGGGAAGAGGGCGATCAGCTGGTTCTGGTCGGAGATTTAGTCGCCAAAGGTCCGGATTCGTTGGGGGTTGTGAGGCTCGCGAGGGAGTTGGGGGCACGCGCGGTGCGTGGCAACCACGACCAGCATTGCCTGAAGTGGTGGGATGCGAAGTGCGCAGGCGGCGAGCTTCCAAACCTCAAGCCCGCCCACCAACGGGTCGCCGATGAGCTCGAAGAAGAGGATTGGCGTTGGCTGGCGGCCCTCCCGCTCTGGCTCGAGCTCCCCGAGCACGACGCCCTGGTCGTGCATGCCGGACTGTTGCCCGGCGTCCCTCTCGAAGACCAGGACCCTGATGACCTGATGAACATGCGCAGCATTCTCGGCGACGGGACCTCGTCGAGAAACTACGAAGAGGGCACGCCGTGGGCTTCGCTCTGGCCCGGGCCTCGGCTGGCGGTGTTCGGGCACGATGCGGTGCGCGGGCTTCAAAACCGTCCTCATTCGGTCGGCCTCGATACGGGGTGCGTGTATGGCGGCTGGCTGACAGGCCTGTGGATGCCCCGAAGGGATCTCGTCTCGGTCCCCGCGCGCGGGACCTACGCTCAACCCGGGAAGGATTGACGGCGTTGGAGGTTTGGGTCTGCCGTCGGGAAGATCTGCGGGAGGGCGTCGTGCGTACGGCGCGACTCGGCCAAGACGCCGACGGTCTTCCCATCATGGCGCTGCTGCTTCGCGACGAGAGCGGCGACATCGTCGCGTACCGCAATCTATGCCGGCATCTGCCGGTGCCGCTCGACGGCGGAACGGGCGACCTCTTGAGCGAGGACGGTGCGCACCTGGTCTGTGGGACCCATGGGGCAACCTACCGCCTACACGACGGCTACTGCGTGGAAGGGCCGTGCGAGGGGATGGCGCTCCAGCGGCTTTACGTGCGCGAAGCAGGCGGGGACCTCTTCGTCTCGGACGCGCCGGATTCTCGTTAGCGCGGCAAAATCGATCACGAAGGCAATGGTCGTAGTGGAGTTCGACTTGGACGTCGCTGCAGGTGGAGAGGCTGCAGAGCGGGGCGCTAACTATGGCTTAATGCGGGCTGGCGACTGAGTCGTCAGCCCGTTTTTTCTTGCTTGGCGTTCCAGGCTGCGGGCGAGGAAAGCGGACCGACGTCGACCCAAGGCTTGTCCTCGCTACTGAGGACCACGTTCTTGCGGGCGGTCAGCACCTCGACGCCCTCGCGCGTCACCAACACGGTGTGCTCGAACTGCGCGGACAGCGAACGATCCATCGTGAGCACGGTCCACTCGTCGTCCATCACCTCGGTCTGGTAGCCGCCGATGTTGATCATCGGTTCTATGGTGAAGACCATCCCGGCCTTTAGCCGCTTGTCCTTGCCCCGCTGCCCGAAGTGCGGAATCTGCGGCGGCATGTGGAACTCGCGGCCGACCCCGTGGCCGACATAGTCGCGAACCACAGAGCAACCCTTCGCCTCGGCATACTCTTGAATGGCCCCGCCAATGTCACCGATGCGCTTTCCGTGCTTCACCTCGGCGATCCCGAGCTCGAGGCAACGCCGAGCCGTCTCGACGACCAGGATGGCCTCCTCGCTCGGCTCGCCGACGTAAAAGGTAACGCTGGTGTCGCCGTGGTAGCCGTGCTCCTTCGGCACGTACGTGGTGACATCGACGTTGACGATGTCGCCGTCCTTCAGCACCTGGTCCCCCGGAATTCCGTGGCAGACGCAGTCGTTGACGCTGGTGCAGACGCTCTTCGGGAACCCCTTGTACTCGAGGGGGGACGGATACGCGTCGCGTGAGACGATGTATTCATGCACGAAGGCGTCGATGTCGCTCGTCGTGGCTCCGGGACGGATCATTTCCCCCACGGCGGTCAGGCAGTTGGCCGCCAGTTGGCAGGATGCCCGCATGTCTTGGAGCATGTGGGGAGTCATGAGCTCGATGGCAGACAAAGGATTCCTCAAACGAAAGGTCGTACCGCTTGTAAGACAGACCTGCAAATTGTCGAGTTTGCGGTGCTTTGCCACTGGTTTGACCCACTGGCCGGATGGCACTAAGTAGCCGGTCCGAGAGGGTTTACAGGGCTTTTTTCATGTCAGACACGTACAACAACGTCCCGATGAGCGACGAGATGGCCGCGCGCACTGAAAAGGAAGACGCGTTTTGGACCGGGCCCAGGCTCATCGGTCTGAGCTTCGCGACTCTGGCTGTGGCGTTCACCCTGCTCTGGGCGATGGCCGAAGGCATCATTGGCCCAACTCAGCACGACGCCACCTTTGGCCAGGAGGAGCACCTGCTCCAGGTTGGCGGTGGTCCGCTCGACTGAGTTCGCTTCGCGGCGATTGGTCGGACTGACCGCTTTTCGCCGCGGTCGGCGGGCTAGAAGTCGAAGTCGAGTTCTTTGGGTTCGTCGTTCTTGAGCGAGTCGTCCTCACCGGGCTCGAACGTCGCTTCTGAATAGAGATCGTCAAGAGACCATCCGGCCTTGTGGTGCCTACGCAATTCCTCGCGTTCGAACTCGGCCAGATTCTGATAGCTCTTCGGTCCGCTAGGGCGCATGTCCCCTCCCTTTTTGCCAGCCCACCAGGCAGCACGGGTATGGCAAATGACTACTTTGTACTACACTGCAGCACACCCTACCCACCACGATCGAGATGGCAAAAAAACAGACGAGATTGAAACCGTGCACGGGCGCTGGTAGACGCAGTCCATGAGTCGGGTGGTAGCGATCGCCAACCAAAAGGGTGGCGTGGGGAAGACGACGACGGCGGTGAATCTCGGTGCCAGTCTTGCCGTGGCGGAGCAGCGCGTTCTGTTGGTCGATCTCGATCCACAGGGCAACGCATCGACCGGGGTCGGCTGCAGTCCGGGTGACGAGGACCAGGAGGGCTCCTATGAGCTGCTCCTCGGCGAGGTTGAAACGGCCGATGTGATCTATGAGACCGAGATGCCGTACCTGCACGTGATCTCCGCGACGCAGGATCTCGTTGGTGCCGAGCGTGACCTGCTTCAAGTCGATGACAGCGCAACACGGTTGCGGGTGGCGCTCGACGCGGTGCGCGACGACTACGACTTCATTATTGTCGATTGTCCTCCGTCACTGGGCATGCTGACGATCAATGCGTTGACCGCGGCCGACATCGTGATGGTTCCGCTTCAGTGTGAGTACTACGCGCTCGAAGGGTTGTCGCAGCTCGTGGGAACGATCGAGCGCGTGCGAGCGTCGGTCAACGAGCACCTCGAGATTCACGGCGTGGTGCTCACCATGTTTGATTCCCGCAACAACCTTGCCAACGAAGTCGCCGCCGAAGTGCGTCGTCACTTCCACGTCTACGACACGATCATTCCACGCAACGTGCGGCTTGCAGAGGCGCCTTCCCACGGAAAACCGGTGATTTTGTATGACGCATCTTCACGGGGGTCGTACACGTATTTGAATCTGGCGCGCGAGCTGCTCGACGACCTGGAGGCAGCAGCGTAGTGGCCCGCAGACGATTGGGGCGCGGGTTGGATGGCTTACTTCCGGCAGCGCCGCCCGCCTCGCAACGCTCCACCAACAACAACGCCGCCATCGAGGACCTGCATCCGGGGCGTATGCAGCCTCGCAGGCGAATGGGTGCGGAGGGGCTGGCGGAGCTCGCAGCGTCGATTCGCGAGCACGGCGTGCTCGAGCCCATTTTAGTGCGCAAGCGGCCTGCCGGTGGCCTCGAGATCATTGCGGGCGAGCGTCGTTGGCGGGCCGCACAGCAGGCGGGGCTCAAAGAGGTTCCGATCTTCGTGCACGAGCTCGGCGACGAAGCAGCATTCGAAGCCGCGCTGGTCGAGAACCTGCAGCGCGAAGACTTGAACCCGATGGAAACGGCCCGAGCCTTTCAGCGCTTGGTCGACGACTACGGGTACACTCAGGAGGTCATCGCGACCAAGGTCGGCAAGGAGCGCTCGACCGTCGCGAACGCGCTGCGCCTGCTGAAGCTTCCGAAAGACGTCATGGAGCTCATCGAGGACGGCGAGCTCAGCGAGGGGCACGGCCGCGCCCTGCTGTCGGCTCCGAACGTGTCGAGCATGAAGAAGCTTGCACGCGCTGCCGTGTCGAAAGGTTGGAGCGTTCGTGAGGCCGAGCGTCAGGCACGACGCTCGGCACGCGGTGACGGCAGCCCCCCCTCGAAGAAGGCCGCGAAAAGCACCAACGTCCGCGACCTCGAAGACCGTCTCTCCCGCGCCCTAGGCTCCTCCACGAAGATCCACGAAAGCGGCAAAGAGCGCGGCCAGGTACGAATCAGCTACTCCAGCTTCGACGAGCTAGACCGCCTAATCGAGAAGCTGACCTAGGGGACACTCTCCCCCATCCCAACCCCCTAGAGGATTCGTGCTTCGGCGGCGTCTACTGTGTTGCTTAGGAGCATGGCGATCGTCATCGGTCCCACCCCGCCCGGCACAGGAGTGATGTAAGCTGCGTGCTCCTGGGCGCCCTCGAAGTCCACGTCGCCGGTGAGCGATCCGTCGTCGAGCCGGTTGATGCCGACGTCGATTACGACTGCGCCGTCTTGGATCCAATCGCCCTTGACGAGATTGGGGCGGCCTACAGCGGCGACTACGATGTCCGACTCGCGGACTCGGTCGGCGAGGTTCTCTGTGCGTGAATGAGCGATCGTCACGGTCGCGTGCTTCTCGAGAAGCATCAGCGCGATGGGCTTGCCGACCAAGGTGCTGCGGCCGAGGACCAGCGCGCGCTTGCCTTTGGGGTCGCAGCCGATGTGCTCCAGCATGCGCATGCAGCCGCTCGGTGTGCAGGCCCGAAGCCCTTTGCGGCCGACCAGGAGGAGCCCGGCGTTGAACGGGTGCAGGCCGTCGACGTCTTTGGCGGGGTCGATCGCATCGACGATGGTTTGGGCGTGAAGATGATCGGGCAGCGGGAGCTGAACCAGGATGCCGTCGATGTGGTCGTCGCCGTTGAGCTCGAAGATCAGCGCCATAAGATCAGCCTCAGACGTCTCTGCGGGCAGCCGGTGTACCCGTCCCTCGATGCCGGCTTTGGCCGCGGCGCGCTCCTTGTTGCGGACATACACCTGAGAGGCAGGGTCCTCCCCGACGAGCACTACGTCCAAACCCGGCGCGCGGTTGTGCGATGCCTTGAACGCCTCCGCCCTCGCCTTGACCTCCGCTCGCACCTCTTTCGCAAGCGCCTTCCCATCGATCAACTCAGCCATGGGCGGGGGTCTACCAGGAGCCCCGCCAGTTCTCAAACCACCGAGCCCCGGTGGAAATTGCGGCTTGGCGTGGTATGCCGCGGGGCCATGTTCGACCCCGTCTCCCCGAAGGTTTCGTTCACCAAGCTCGACGCGACCCAGCTCGCGTTCTGGGAAAACGCCCGCATCTTCGAAAAGACCTTGGAAGGCGGCGACGACAAGCAGGCCTTCATCTTCTACGAAGGGCCCCCAACGGCCAACGGCATGCCGCACCCCGGCCACGTGCTGACGCGCGTGATGAAGGACGTGTTTCTGCGCTACCGGACGATGTGCGGCTACTACGTGCCGCGCCGCGCAGGGTGGGACACGCACGGCCTTCCGGTCGAGGTCGAGGTGGAAAAAGAGCTTGGCATCAGCGGCCGGGACGCCATCGAGGAGTACGGCGTCGAGGCGTTCAGCCGCAAGTGCATCGACTCGGTATTCAAGTACATCGGTGAGTGGCGGAAAATGACAGAGCGGATCGGCTTCTGGGTCGATTTTGACTCCGCGTACGTGACCTTCCACAAGTCCTATGTCGAAAGTGTGTGGTGGGCGCTTTCGGAGATGTTCAACAAGGGGCTTCTTTACCAGGGCTACAAGGTGGTGTGGTGGTGGCCGCAAGGCGGTACGGCGCTTTCTGCCGGTGAGGTCGGTCAGGGGTACAAGAAGCTCGATGATCCGTCGGTGATGATTCGCTTCCCCGTAATGGGTGAAGACAACACATCGTTCCTCGCGTGGACCACGACGCCTTGGACCCTTCCGTCGAATATCGCGCTCGCAGTCGATGCCAAGACCGACTACGCGACCGTCGAGATCGAGAGTGGCGAACGACTGATTCTTGCAGCCGCGCTCGTGGACAAAGTGGTGGGTGATGACGCAAAGGTGATAGCGACGCGCAAAGGCTCTGAGCTCGTTGGGATGAGCTACGAGCCGCCGTTCCGCTACGCCGAGCCCGAAGGCGGCCCCGCCTGGCAGGTCATCGACGCGGATTTCGTTTCGCTCGACAGCGGCTCGGGCCTCGTTCATCTCGCGCCGGCGTTTGGTGAGGACGACTTCCGGGTCTGCAAGGAAAAGGGAATGGGCTTCCTTCAGCTCCTGAAGCCCGACGGCACCTTCCCGGACGAAGTGACCGACTTCGCCGGCCGGTTTTGCAAAGAGGCCGACCGCGACATCATCCGAAACCTCAGCGCGCGCGACGTGCTCTTCAAGGAGGAGGTCTACCGCCACGACTATCCGTTCTGCTGGCGCGCCATGCAGGATCCGCTGATCCAATACGCCCGCCGTTCCTGGTTCATCCGAACCACGCAGGAGATCGGACGCGTCAAGGAGAACAACCAGGCCGTCCACTGGGAGCCCGAGCACATCCAGAGCGGGCGCATGGGGCAGTTCCTGGAGGGCAACGTCGATTGGGCGCTGTCTCGTGAGCGTTTCTGGGGAACGCCCCTTCCGATTTGGAAGAACGACGAGACCGGCGCGGTGGAGTCCGTCGGTTCGGTCGCCCAGATTCTCGAGCGAAACCCCGATGCGTTTGCCCACTTCGAAAAAGCAAAGGCAGCCGACCCGACGTTGCAAGACCACTTGATGGTTCACAAGCCATGGATCGACGAAGTGACTTGGACCAAAGATGGCGAACCGGGTGTCTACCGGCGCGTGCCCGAGGTCATCGACTGCTGGTTCGACTCGGGCTGTATGCCGTTCGCACAATGGGGGTTCCCGCATCAGAACGCGGAAGGCTTCGAGGGGACGTTCCCTGCGGACTTCATTACCGAGGCCGTCGATCAGACGCGTGGCTGGTTCTATTCCTTGATGACGATCAGCTCGCTCATGTTCCCCGAGCGCGCCCTGCCCCATCCGTTCAAGAACTGCGTCGTCCTAGGGCTGATGACCGACGAGAAGGGCAAGAAGCTCAGCAAGCGCGACAAGAATTATACCGACCCGCTGGTGCTCATGGACCGCGTGGGTGCGGACGCGGTTCGATGGGCGCTCTATGCCAGCACAGTGCCCGGGCAGAACACGCGCTTCTTCGATGACGCAGCCACTGATGCGGTGCGCGAGTTTCTGCTGAAAATATGGAATGTCTATAGTTTTTTTGTCACCTACGCGAACATCGACGGATGGAACCCGGCTGCTGACCGTCCGCCGCTGGCGGAGCGGCCCGACATGGATCGTTGGGTGCTCGCGGAGCTCGATGCAACGGTGCGTGCGGTCCGAGAAGAGCTCGACGACTACAAAAGCCACATGGCTGTGCGGCACCTCCTCGGCTTCGTCGATGGGCTGTCGAACTGGTACGTCCGCCGCAGCCGCGCCCGCTTCTGGGCTTCGGATGACTCTGCCGACAAGCGCGCGGCGTTCAGCACCCTGTACGAGGTGATGCTCGACCTGACGAGATTGGCCGCGCCTTTCATTCCCTTCATGACCGAGACCCTGTTTCAGAACCTGGTTCGCAAGGACGACGCCTCGGCGCCGGAGTCGGTGCATTTGGCATCGTTTCCGGAGCCTGACGAAGCGCGCGCCGACCACGAGCTCCGGCAGACGATGGAGCGAGTTCGCAACGTGGTCACGCTCGGGCAGCGCGTCCGCAACGAAAATAAGCTCAAGGTTCGCCAGCCGCTTGCCAAAGCGATCGTGGTCGTGGCGAACGACACGGAACGGCGAGGCATCGATCGTTTCACGAGCGCGATTCGGGAAGAGCTCAACGTGCGCGAGCTCGGGTTCACGCAGGAGCCGCACAAGTACGTCGAGTTCGAGCTGGTGCCGAATTTCCGAGTGCTCGGGCCGAAGCTCGGCAAGCAGGTCCCGGCCTGCAAGAAAGCGCTCGCCGAAGCGGACGGCTCCGCGCTCTATGCCGGGATGGAAGAGAATGGCAAGATCGTCATCGAGCTCCCAAATGGCCCGATCGAGCTGACACCCGACGAGGTCGAGGTGCGATTGAGCGCTCGAGAAGATTTCGCGGCGGCATCGGGCGCGGGCCAGGTCGTGGTGATCGACACGCGGGTCGACGACAGTCTTCGGCGTGAGGGTCTCGCCCGCGAGGTGATCAACCGCATTCAGCGATCCCGCAAAGCCATGGACCTGGCGTACGAAGCTCGAATCGAAGTGAGATGGAACGCGGAAGGCGAGCTGGCTGAGGCGATCGAGGAGCACGCCGCTCGCATTGCCGCCGAGACCCTCGCCTCGGCCTTCGCCCAGGGTGGATCGGACACCAGCAGCGAGCACGACACCGAAATCGACGGAACGCCCCTAGCCCTAGCGATCAAATCAGCCGGACTCTAACACGCCGGCTCAGTCGGGCCGGGCCGCCGCGCTCTTGGCGCGCGCCCGCTTTTCCCGGCGTCCGTCGGTGAAGCCTTCGATCAAAATCAATGCGACGCCAATCGTGATCCAGGCATCGGCAACGTTGAACGTCGGGTACGCCCACCGGTCATTGAGGTGAAAGCGGACGAAGTCGACGACGTAGCCCAAACGCACGCGGTCTACCAAGTTGCCGATCGCGCCTGAGATGATCAGCGGAACACTGAGCGCGAACAGCGTGCCCCCACGGCCCGTGGCAAACATCCACAGGAGCAGTAACACCGCCCCCCCGGCCGCGACGTAGAAGACCCCTTTGCGAACCGGCGCCGGCATCTCGCGCATGAACCCAAATGCGGCACCACAGTTCTCCGCGTATCGAAACTCGAGGTACCCGTCGATCAACACGACGGGCGACCGCTGGGCCCGCTGGGTGTCAATCCGGCCGTGCTCGTCGGGCTGGCAGACCGGCCCGGAGGCGAACGACGAGGGCTGAGAGAGCCGGTCGAGCGCCCAGTGCTTGGTGCCGAGGTCCATGGCGGTGAGAACCGCGGTGGCGGCCAGGCATAGAATCAAGGCGTTGCGGGAGCGGGGTGTGCGAGTCACGGCGGGCGACTCTAACAGTTGGATTTTGTGGGTCAAATCAGCGCCGCCGCCCCACACGGCGGTCCGAGAGACATTCGTGAAATCGACCCAGGTTGAGATAAAGAGGCACAATTACAAACGTTTACAAAATTGTGACACAAGATCGGTTGCGATTGTATCACGTTGTGTTACAAGTGGGCCATGAGCGACGGAGACGACAAGAAGGAGCGCCAGGGAGGCAGGAAAGAGCGGGTGTTGCATACGCGTGTGCCCGCCGTCCTCGAGAAGGAGCTCAAGCGGGTCGCCAACGCGTGGCGGGTCCCGGTTTCGAATGTCGTTCGCGCCCTCCTCGAGGACGCCCTCGATACCCTCGATGTCGTAGGCGCCAAGGCCGAAGGCGAGCTCCGCGAGGTTGTGGAGATGCTCGCGTCTGAGCGAAACCGGTTCCATGAGAAGTCCGTCGAGAAGCTGAGCAAGATTTCCAGTGCGCCGGATGCACCTGGCCGACCAGATGCTGCCAAGCGAGTCGACGAGCCGGTCCCGGCTCCGACCGCGGACCCGCTCGAGGGCGCCGTTGGGGTGATGCCCATGACACTCGTGCACGACGCGATCTGCGGCGTGACCGGACAAAAGCTTCCAGCCGGGTCCGAGGCCTACATGGTCCTGTTCGACGACCCTGGCCGAAAATTGATTACGGGCAAGGACGCCT
Organism: Deltaproteobacteria bacterium; assembly: GCA_019313915.1. GTDB lineage: Bacteria > Myxococcota_A > Polyangia > Polyangiales > Houyiibacteriaceae > SG8-38. The sequence continues at coordinate 6,210 of JAFDAJ010000011.1, read as the reverse complement.
TGCCCCAAGCATCGACCCCCAATCAGGAGAAAGCCGATGACTGACCAAGAAAAGATCCAATCCACCATCGAACAGAACGTCAACGCAGCTGTTGATCAAGTCAGCAAGACCGCCGAGAGCGTCACAACGCTGGGCCGCAAGGTCACCAGCCTGTGGCTTGGCGTTTCGCGCACCGCGATCGACGCAGCTGCCGCTACCCTCACGACCACGTCCGAGATGATCAGCAGTCTCGCGGAGTCGATGGGCGAGCTTTCCGACCGCGTCGAAGGCTCCAAGAAAGAAGCTTAGTCCCAAGCCGACGGGTTGGCGGAAGCGGCCTGCCACCAGTGCCGCTTCGCTGACTCGTCGGCTGTCTCCTTCTTCTAGTGGTCGATGGGCCCGCGAGAGAGCCTACGCCCCTCCCGCAAATGGCGGAATGCGTTGATGCCCCATCGGGTCACGAAGTACGAGGGAAGCGCGACGAGCAGGCCGCACACCAGTGCGCCCATCCACAGCTCTCCACCCGTGCTGACCAAGAGCCGTCCCGTGTCGCTCCAAAACTCGCTTTCGAGCAGACGCTCGATTCCGCCGTCTTTGAGAGATCGGCCGGTGTTCCCGAGCCACGTATTGATCGTCCCTCGCGTGATTTCCCTTTCTGGATGCAACACCGCTGCCCCGACCGACCAGGTCGCGTAGTACAGCGGCACCGCGGTGAACGGATTGCTGATGAACAAGATGGGAATGCCCGACACCTTGTTGGCGCGTAAGAGTGCCGCGATCGGCAAGTACAACACGATTTGAAGCCCGAGGGTCGGCGTAAACGCGATCATCGCGCCGATGAACACGCCCCACGCGATGCGGTGCGGCGTATCGTCGGCATGCAGAATGTTGTGGAAGACGATCTGTTGCACGCGCCGCCATAGGTCTCTCGGCCTCATTCGGGGTCACCCCATGCACCGCCTCCCGGCGTTTCAATGCGCAGCACGTCGCCGGGCGACACCTCGATGGTGACGCGATGAGCGAGTTGCTTGCCGTTTAGTAGGTTCATGCCCGGAGCCCCTGGAGCGCCACCGCGCATACCATAGGGCGGCACGGCACGCCGCTCGGAGAGCACCGAAACCCGCATTGCCGACAGGAACTCGAGCTCGCGAATCAGCCCGTCGCCTCCCGCTTGCGCTCCCTTGCCACCGGAGCCCCGTCGGAGCTCGAACCGGCGAATCCGTATCGGGAAGCGGGCTTCGAGGACCTCAGGGTCGGTGCATTTCGAGTTGGTCATATGGGTGTGCACGCCCGACGCACCAGGTCGGTGCTCCGTTGCGCCAGCCCCGCCCCCGAGAGTTTCATAGTACGCAAAGTGGTCATCGCCAAAGGTGATGTTGTTCATGGTTCCCTGGCTCGCGGCCGCCAGACCAAGCGCGCCGAACAGGACATCTACGATGCGCTGTGAGGTTTCCACGTTGCCTGCGGCGACTGCGCACTCCGCCTCGGGTGAGAGAAGCGAGCCCGCTGGGATACGAATCGTGACCGGCCGCATGCAGCCGCTATTGAGTGGGATTGGTTTGCCGACCAACACGCGCAGAACGTAGAGAACCGCGGCCATAGTGACCGCTCGAGGTGCGTTGAGGTTGCTGGCGAGCGCGCTGTCGGTTCCCGCAAAATCGATCTCCATCGCCCCGCCGCGAACGGTGACCCGGACCGCAATACGCGCCCCGTCGTCGAGGCGGTCCTCGAAGCTGTGCTCGCCGTCCGGCAGGCCCTCGATTGCGCGAGCCGTAAGCTCGGCCGCGTTGTCTTGTATGTGTTGCATGTATGCTGTGACGACGTCGATCCCGTAGCGCGCGAGCAGTTCGTCGAGCAGCTGCATGCCCTTCTCGTTGGCCGCGATCTGAGCTTGCACGTCGGCCACATTTTCGTCGGGATTGCGCGCAGGGTACGGGCCGCTGGCCAGCACGTCGCGAAGACGCGTCTCCCCAAATATGCCTTCGCTAACGATTTCGAGATTTCGCAATACGACTCCCTCTTCTTCGAGAGTCGTTGAAAATGGTGGCATCGAGCCGGGCGTCAGCCCGCCGACGTCAGCGTGGTGCCCACGTGATGCGACGACGAAGCGGAGTGCGCCGGCGTTGTCGTGTACGGGTGTGACGACCGTGATGTCGGGAAGGTGGGAGCCGCCTCCTGCGGGATCGTTCGTGACGAAGACTTGGCCAGGCGTCGCGGTGGGATGCGCCGTCAGAACGGCTCGCACCGATTCACCCATGGCGCCGAGATGCACCGGGATGTGCGGCGCGTTGGCCACCAGGCCCCCCTCCGCGTCGAACACCGCGCACGAAAAATCGAGCCGGTCGCGAATGTTGGTGCTCATCGCCGTGCGCTGCAGGACCACGCCCATCTGCTCGGCAATCGACTTGAATTGGTTGTTGAACACTTCGAGGAGAACGGGGTCGACGTGGGTGTCGGCAACCTCGTGTCCGGCGTTGGACTCGATGTCCCGGAGGATCAGGTAGTCACGGTCGTTTCGAAGCGCGACGAAGCCCGCATCGACGACGACGGTTCCCGTCGCGTCCAGCACCAACGCAGGCCCGGTCACCTCGACCTCAATCGGGAGGTTCTCCCGGTGGTAGACCGGCGCCTCGACGAGCGCCCCACCCGACCAAAGCATCGCGGTGCGTACCGGTTTGCCAGTGCCCGCCTTGGCGGCAGGGAGCTCCGGCTTGGTGCCACTCACTTGGACCTTCACCCGTAGCGTTGCGGCCTCGATCGGGTGGTCGGCCCGAACGTATCCGAACTCGCGCCGATGAAGCGCCTCGAACGCCGAGCGCATCGCGCTCGATTCGGCCCAATCGACGGCGAGCGCCGTTTCAGTGCCCTGGTAGCGAAGCGCAACCTGGCGTTGCACGGACCACCGGGACTCGGCGCCAGAGTCCCGGGCGAGCGTCGCTCGTCCCGAAGCTTCGAGCTCCGCGAACGCACGTCGCCAGCGTTCGGGCAACGGGTCTTCCAAGCTCGTGCGCCCTGCGTCCTGCTCGCCGTGCCACTCGAAGTTAGCGACCCCCATTCCGAACGCCGACAGCACGCCAGCATATGGATGGAACACCAAGCTTCGAATCCCGAGCCGGCGTGCAATGAGGCATGCGTACTGTCCCCCCGCGCCGCCGAAGACGACCATGCCGTGCGTGCGGACGTCGTGTCCACGGCCGACGGACACCTTCTGAATCGCCGCCGCCATGTTTTCCACCGCGACGCGCAGAAAGCCGTGTGCAACCTCGGTGGAGCTCCGTTCGACTCCCAGCTCCCGCAGCGACGCAGCGACCTCGTCGAGCTTGTTTCGAGGAGTTGCTTCATCGAGCGAGAAAGGAAACCGGTCGGCTGTGATGCGTCCCAAACAAAGCGAAACATCGGTCAGCGTGAGTTCCTGCCCGCCCGGTCTTCCGTAGCAAAGCGGGCCGGGGTCGGCGCCGGCGCTTTGCGGTCCCACCGTCATGCGTTTGCCCTCGAGCTTGCAGATCGAGCCGCCTCCGGCGGCCACGGTGTGGAGCTCGATCATCGGCGCGCGGATCCGAATTCCGCTGATCTGGCTTTCGAACACTCTCGACACCTCGCCGGCGTACCGCGATACGTCGGTTGAGGTGCCGCCCATGTCGAAGCCGATCACTTCCGACAGGCCGAGCTCGTTCGCGATCGCACCTGTCGCCACGACGCCGGCGGCGGGACCGGAGAGCACCGCGTTGCGTCCGATGAAACGGGACGCGTCGACCAACCCGCCATTGCTCTGCATCATTCGCAGACGGCCGGTGCCGAGCTCCTTTTCGAGATCCGCCAGGTAACGCGTCAGCAGTGGCGTGAGGTACGCATTGGCGACCGTCGTGTCCGTGCGGCCGAGTAGCCCTAGCTCGTTCGAAATCTCGCTCGAGACCGAGATGTGCGTGAAGCCGAGCTCCTCGGCGATCATAGCCACTCGACGCTCGAGGGCACCGTCGCGATAGGCGTGGATCAATGCGACCGCGACCGATTCGGCACCACGGTTTCGCGCTTTTTCGAGGGCTAGGCGGAGCGCGTCTGAATCCAGGGCGTGAAGGAGCGACCCGTCGACCGTCATGCGGGCGCCGACTTCGATGACTGCGTCCGGAAGCGGCTCGGGCTTCTCGATCTCGAGCGCAAACAGCTCCGGCCGTGTTTGGTCGCCGATCTTGATCAGGTCCCCGAGCCCCTCGTCAGCGACGAGGATGCACCGGCAGCCGCCCCGCTCGAGGAGTGCGTTGGTAGCCAGCGTCGTCCCCATCCGAACCTCGCTCGGAGGGATCGGATCGTCTACCCCGAGCCCCAAGAGCGCTCGGATGCCCTGGAGCGGGGCCTGATCGGAGGAGAGCACCTTGGTCACCCGGAGGGCGCCGGTGTCCCTGTCATAGTGGATGCAGTCCGTGAAGGTGCCTCCACGGTCGATCCAGAACTGGTGCCGGGGACCTCGCTGCGGCATCGAGCTCTGCATCGAAGCACGGCGCAAGACGGGGTCAAGAGGCGCGGTACGATCTGAGCTTTGGCGTGCAGAAGTCGCCCGGATAGCTTACAAGAACATCACAAATGAGTCTCCTGACCCAGACCAGGCGCAATTTTCTGGTTTTCAAATGAGTTTCCTGGACTTATACAGGCCAGCGAGTCAAGGAACTTGAGGACGATGGACACGGAAGAATTTACTGTCTCGTCCGTGATACCTGCAAGTCCAAACCGTATTTATTCCGCGTGGATGGACGAGCGCCATCACTCCGCGTTTACCGGATCGCGGGCTACGGTGGACCCATGGGTAGGCGGTCGAGTCGTTTCAGATGATGGTTTCATCGATGCGACACACGTCTATCTGGTGACTGGAAGCCGGATCGCGATGACGTGGCGAACCCGCGATTTTCCAAAGGGCACCAACGACTCGCACGTCGATATCACATTTGAACCGGTCGCCGGCGGCACCAAGATCGACGTCACCCACACCAAGATCCCTCCAGGTCTCGGAAAGGCCTGCGAGAAGCTCTGGAAGAAGCTCTATCTCGACCCGATGACCAAGTACTTTGGCGAGCCAGAGGCGATGCGGGCCGCCTATGAGGCGGCCAAGAAGGCAGGTCACCTTCCGCTCTCCGGCATCAAGGCGAGTCGGCCCGCGCCGCGGCGCCCCTTTGTTCCCCCTCCGCGGCCTCCAGAGGAGGAGGTGGACGAGGAGGAAGAGGAAGAGAAACCCAAAAAGACCCGCAAGCGAATCGAAACCAAGACGATAGACCTCCGCGAGCTCGCGCGAGCACAGGCCCAGGCGCGCAAGGAAGCCGCTGAAAGGAAGGCGGACGTCAAGAAGAAGGCCGAAGCGGCCCGCCGGCAGGCCGAGGCTGTTCGCAAGAAGGCCGAAGCCAAGAAGAAGGCCGAGCTGCTCAGGGTCCAGAAGGCGGAAGCCAAGCTCGTGGCAGCAGAGAAAAAGAAGGCCGAGCTCGAGAAGAGAAAGGCCGCCGCCATGAAGAAGGCGGAGGCTGCTCGCAAGAAGGCAGAAGCCAAGAAAAAGGCCGACATGCGAATGCGGAAGAAGGCGGCGGCGAAGAAGAAAGCGGACGCGATCAAGCGAAAGAAGGTTGCCGCCAAGAAGAAGGCCGCTGCCAAGAAGAAGGCCGCCGCCAAGAAGAAGGCCGCTGCGAAGAAGCGCGGCACGTCTGCCAAGCGTCGGCCTGCCACGAAGAAACGCCGCGCGGCCACCAAGAAGAGAGCGGCGCCCAAAAAACGGGGTGCTGCTGCGAAGAAGCGCGCCAAGGTGACGAAAAAGCGCGCGGCTGCAAAGAAGCGCACCAAGCTGACGAAAAAACGGGCAGCTCCGAAGAAGCGCACCAAGGTGACGAAGAAACGGGCAGCCCCGAAGAAGCGCGCCAAGGTGACGAAGAAACGGGCAGCCCCGAAGAAGCGCGCCAAGGTAACGAAGAAGCGTGCTGCGCCGAAAAAGCGAGGAGCCGCGGCCAAGAAGCGTCGTAAAGCTCCCGCCAAGAAGGCCAAGCGCCGTTCGTCGCGACGCTAGTGTGCGGATCTTTTCGCGTGTGGTCGGCTTACCTCCTCGCTCGCTCCCTGCGAGGTACGGACGTACCTCTCGGTCGCTCTCTGCGGGGGCGCTCGACCACACGCGAAAATCTCTCGCACACTAGTCGAGGGGCGATTCAGCCTGTCGCCGAAGACCATCGAATAGCAACTCCAGCGCGCGATGCTCTTCGGCGC
>JAFDAJ010000199.1 GCA_019313915.1 Deltaproteobacteria bacterium | reverse complement strand
CCTCGTCGTTGCGCTTACAGCTCGAAATCCCCGTACTCGAGGATCTCCGCGATCCGGTACAGAAACCCGTTCGCGTGCACGCCGTCGACCACGCGGTGGTCGTAAGTGAGCGCCATGTGCATGACCGGGTGGATCGCCATCACGTCTTCGCCCTCGTGCTCGATGACGACGACGCGCTTCTTGATTGTGCCGAGGCGGAGAATTGCGACGTTGGGCTGGGAGATGATTGCGCCGCCGACGAGGTTGCCTCGGCGGCCGGGGTTGGAGATGGTGAAGGTCTTGCCGGAGAGGTCGTTCGGGGTGAGGTTTCCGGATCGCGCTCGCTCTGCAACGTCAGCGACCGCGCGAGCGACGCCGCGAATCGTCAGGTCGTCCGTGTTGCGGATCACGGGCACGACCAAGCCTTCGTCGGTGTCTACGGCGATGCCAACATTCACTTCGGCGAGCTTGACGAACGCATCGTCGAGGACGCGGGAGTTGATTTCTGGGAACTCGCGAAGGGCGCGGGCCGTCGCGGCGATGGCGAAACCCAGGTACGTGAGATTGACGCCCTCTTTCTTGAAGTGCCCTTTGTGCTGATCGCGCAACATCGCGGTCCGATGAAGGTCGCATTCGGCGAACGTGACCACGTCTGGTGCGGTCTGCTTCGAGTAGACCATGTGGTCGGCAATGATTCGGCGGCGACGCGTGAAGGGAACGATCTCATCGCCGTCCTTCGGGATGTAGGGCGGCAAGCGGAATGCTCCGCCGGGACCGGTGGCGCGCGCGGGCGGCTGGGCGAGGCGGGGAGCGGGCACCTGAGGGATGATCGCAGGTGGCGGCGGCGGCGTCGCCATCCGTTGCGGTGAAGAGGAGGAGCCGATTGCCGCCATCACATCGTCGCGCACGATCCGGCCACCATCGCCGGAGCCTTGAACACCAGTGAGGTCGACGTCCTTTTCGCGGGCAAGCTTGCGAACCGACGGAGACGTCGGCGAAGGAGAAGCTGCATCCGGAGCGGCGGGCGCCTGGGCCGAAGCCGCCGCAGGGGTCGCGCCGGCCTGTGCGCTCTCGTCGATCTCGCAGATCGGATCGCCGACTGCGATGATGTCGTCTTCCGCGGCGAACAGCTGCGTTACGACACCTGCGACCGGTGCCGGAAGCTCGCTGTCGGCCTTGTCGGTTAGAATCTCGACGATAGGCTCGTCTTTCGCGACGGACTGCCCCACCGAGACGAGCCATTTGCCAATCGTGCCTTCAACGACGCTTTCGCCGAGTTGCGGCATGGTCACTTTGGTGGCCATCGGAGCCGCACCATAGCCCAAAAAACCCTCCTGGGTAGCTTCCTGTAGAAGTTGCGCTGCACGCGGCTTTTTGCAGTGGGCTCTTCGGACTAGTTTTGCATCACAGCCCGGAGTAGAGTGCCGCGCATGCTGGACGCTCTCAACAAGCAAGACCGACTTCAACTAATGAGGTTTGTTTGCTCCTTTGCCTGGGCTGACCTCGAGATCGCTGACGAGGAACGCGAGTTCGTCGTCAAAATGGTGATCCGGCTGGGGCTCGATGACGAAGAGCAGGATCAGGTCGCGAAGTGGCTCGAGGTTCCGCCTCCCGCGGACGACCTCGACCCGGCGGACATCCCCAAAGAGCACCGGCAGCTGTTTCTAGACGCGGCAAAGGCGATGATCATGTCCGACGGCAACGTCGAAGACGTGGAAGCCGAAAACCTAATCATTCTGGACCAGCTGCTGCGCTGACCGTCGTTCAACCCCCGGAGAGGTCATGGACATGGACGCAAGGTCTTGGGCGTTCTTCTCGCGCTCTTGTTCGCGTGGGTCATTGCGAATTGGACAGAGCGAGGGGTGCGGGCGGGACTCGAGAAGCGCAATTTGGAAGCACGATCACCAACTACACGGGGTACGATACCCGCCGCGTCGACATCGACGTCGGCGCAGAGTACTCGGCAAGCCACGACTCGTGCTTGCAAGCTCTCGCTCGACGAGGCCGGCATCGGGATTCCATTCCCACAGCAAGACGTGCACCTCGACGAATCCCTCATCAAGGCACTCTCGAACTAGCGCTGCGGCTGGCTCAGGCGCAGGGGTCGAGGAGTTCTGCGACGGCGGGGCGCGCAGCCGCCAAGCTGGCTCCCATGCTCACGACCTGCATTGGGTCCAAATCAAAGCGGGGCCGCTTGCCAAAGTAGGACTCGATGTACCCGCGGAGCCCCGGAAGGCGCGTGCTACCACCGGCTAAGAAGATTGCCTCCATATCGCGGGCCTTCACGCCTGCTTGAGCCAGCACTTCATCGCACATCGCAAACGTGCGGCGCACGAGGTCCAAGGTGAGTTGCTGCACTTCTTCGCGGGTGATTGTAATGATGCCGCAGCTTTCAGGCGCCGCCGCATCGACGCTTGGAATCGCGATGGCCGCTTGCTCGGACTCGCTGAGCTCACACTTCGCGAGCTCGCAAGCGAGTACGAGACGATCAAACGTCACCGCGTCATTGCTGAGGTCCCAGCCGTCGCGTGCAAGCGTCCGGTCTGCGACGTGGAGCGCGATGGTTCTGTCGACGTCGTCGCCACCAAGGTACGGATCGCCGCCATGACCGATGACGCGAAACGGATAGCTGCTGCAATCGACGACCGCCGCATCGAAAGTGCCGCCACCCAAGTCGTAGACGAACGCGTACTTCAAGCTGGCGCGATTCAAGTATGCAAGCGCTGTGGCAATCGGCTCCTCGATGACCCGAACCGAAGCGAACTTCGCCTTGGAGACAGCGAGCGAAGTGGCCTCACGACGGCGCCGATCAAAGCCCACAGGGGCCGTCACGACAGCGTGCACGTCCTGCACTGGACACTTGGTGAGCTCACACAAGCCGCTGACGACGGTACCGCCAATGTCGACGGGGCACTTGAGGCCGGCGCGAGTCTTGAAAACGGCCCAACCGTCCGGGCCCTCGACGAGGTCGTACGGGTAGTGCTCCCGAAACTGGCCCGTATAGGACGAACGCCAGCGAGCGCCGATGATGCGCTTGGCGGACAGAACCGTGTTCTTCGGATCCATCGCTCGCCGACGCCGTGCGGCGCTGCCGACCAGCGTGGCCCCACTCGGGGGGAACGCGACGGCGGACGGCATCACACAGCCGCTCCCCTCGATAGAGAGGGCTTCGAAATTCCGGGCTACCACCGTATTGGTGGTACCAAGATCGATTCCTACGGTCTTGCGCTTGCGGGCAGGCATTGGCCGGCGAAGGATGTGGGGTCGTGTCTGGGTGAGGTCCATAGGGGGACTGGCCTCGTGCAAATAAGCAGGCTACGTGATCGAGAAGCTGCCCGCCACACTGAGTTCGCCGGCTGGACCGCACCGCGTCCGTGCCCTAGAGTGAAACACGTTCTAGTTAGAGGCCCCTGCCGATGCCCTCGGACTTTCATAAGCTTCAAATAGCAGGAATTATTCAGGAAACGCACGACACGCGATCGTACATCCTGGCGGTGCCCGAATCGTTGCGCAAAGAGTTCCGATATAGGGCCGGTCAGTTCCTTACCTTCGAAGTTCCCTGGGAAGGCATGCAGCTGCGGCGTTGCTACTCACTTTCGAGCGCCCCGGGGATCGATCCGTGGCCGAAGGTGACCGTCAAACGGGTCGACGACGGGCGGGTTTCCAACTGGTTCAACGATAGCGTGAGGGTCGGGGACTCGATTCTGGTGCAGCCGCCGGAGGGGCGATTCTCGATGCGTTCGAACGAGGGCGACCATGGGATTGTTCTGTTTGGCGGGGGCAGCGGCGTCACTCCTGTGCTCTCGATCTTGAAGTCTGCGCTCCGCACCACCGAGCGTGACGTGAAGCTCATCTACGCCAATCGTGACGAGCGTTCGATCATCTTCAAGGACGAGATCGACCTTTGGCTCGCCGAGTTCCCGAAACGTCTCGAGGCGATCCATCATCTCGATAGCGACAGCGGCTTCATGTCGGTGGCCGACGTTCAAGAGCACATTCGCGGCTGGGAAGATGCTGAGTTCTTCGTCTGCGGCCCAACGGGATACATGGATACGGTCGAGGAGGCCTTCAAAGCGTCGGACATCGACGCGGTGCAAACCAAGTTCGAACGGTTCATCTCGCCGATCGATGCGGATCGGAAGGACGAGTCCGCGGTTGTCGTCCCCGAGCAATCGGACGACGAGATCCCAGAGCCGTTCAAGATGCTTCTCGAAAGCCAGTCCCACGATGTGCCCTATGAGAAGGGCCTGACGTTGCTTGCTTCGGCGATCAAGGCGGGCCACAAGCCACCCTCGTCCTGCGAAGACGGCTACTGCGGCTGCTGCATGGCGCTGCTCAAGAGCGGCAAGGTCAACATGGCCAACCACGACGCCCTCGAGCCAAGCGACATCGAGCGCGGTTGGGTCCTGCCATGCCAGGCGCGACCCTCGAGCCAAGAGCCCATCGAGATCGACTTCGACGCCGAGTACTAGTGCGGTC
>JAFDAJ010000066.1 GCA_019313915.1 Deltaproteobacteria bacterium | reverse complement strand
AACGATGGCTAAAGAAAAGTTTGTCCGAGACAAACCACACATGAACGTAGGCACGATCGGTCACATCGACCACGGCAAGACGACGCTGACAGCGGCGATCATGAAGGTGATGTCTGATAAGCATGGCGGCGAGGTCAAGAGCTACAAGGACATCGCCAAGGGCGGCACGGAGCGTGACGACACCAAGACGGTGACGATCGCGACGAGTCACGTGGAGTATCAGACGGGCAACCGTCACTACGCGCACGTCGATTGCCCCGGTCACGCCGACTACGTCAAGAACATGATCACGGGCGCAGCGCAGATGGACGGCGCGATTCTGGTGGTGAGCGGCGTCGACGGACCGATGCCGCAGACCAAAGAGCACGTGCTTCTGGCGCGCCAGGTCGGTGTTCCGACGATGGTGGTGTTCATGAACAAGTGCGATGCGGTCGACGACCCGGACCTTCTGGAGCTGGTCGAGATGGAGGTTCGAGAGCTTCTGAGCAAGTACGAGTACGACGGGGACAACATCCCTGTGGTGCAGGGCTCGGCCCTGGGTGCGCTCAACGGCGAAGAGAAGTGGGTGGAGTCGGTCGTGAACCTGATGGACGCGGTGGACACCTACATTGCGGAGCCGAAGCGTGACATCGACAAGCCGTTCCTGATGGCGGTCGAGGACGTGTTCTCGATCAAGGGCCGCGGGACGGTGGTGACGGGTCGCATCGAGCGCGGGATCATCAAGGTCGGGGACGAGGTGGATATTCTGGGCGTACGCGAGCCGCAAAAGACGACGGTGACGGGCGTGGAGATGTTCCGCAAGCTTTTGGACCAGGGACAGGCAGGCGACAACGTCGGGTGTCTCCTTCGCGGCATCGACAAAGAGCAGGTGGAGCGCGGGCAGGTCTTGTGCCGGCCGGGCTCGGTGAACACGCACACGAGCTTCGAGTGCGAGGTGTACATCCTGAGCAAGGACGAGGGAGGGCGACACAAGCCGTTCTTCTCGAACTACACCCCCCAGTTCTACATCCGCACGCTGGACGTGACGGGCAAGATCGAGCTTCCGGACGACGTGAAGATGGTCATGCCTGGCGACAACGTGAAGATGAAGGTCAACCTCATTGTGCCAGCAGCCATGGAAGAGAAGCAGCGCTTCGCGATTCGCGAAGGCGGCCGGACCATTGGTGCAGGCGTCATTTCAAAGATCATCGAGTAGGACAATGGCATCGAACAAGATTCGGATTCGACTCAAGGCTTACGATCACCGATTGCTAGATCAATCGGCGACGGAAATCGTCGACACGGCGAAGCGCACGGGTGCGCGGGTTGCGGGTCCTATTCCGTTGCCTACACGCATTAACAAATACACCGTGTTGCGCGGACCCCACGTGGACAAGAAATCGCGGGAGCAGTTCGAGATTCGAACTCACAAGCGGCTCTTGGACATCCTGGACCCGACGCAGCAAACGCTCGATGCCCTCATGAAGCTGGATCTTTCAGCGGGCGTCGATGTCGAGATCAAGTCGTAAGGCGGTAGGTCCATGCCCAAGGTAAAGGTCTACAACTTGAGTAAGAAGGGCGTCGGAGAGATCGATCTCTCGGACAGCGTCTTCGATGCAACGGTCAACGAGAGCCTCCTCTATGATGTTCTCAAAGCCCAGCTTGCGAGTCATCGTAAGGGCGCGGCTTCCTCCCAGAACCGGGCGGAGGTCACCGCGACCAGCAAGAAGCTCTACAAGCAGAAGGGCACCGGCGGAGCCCGTCATGGTTCCAAGCGGGCACCGATTTTCGTCGGTGGCGGCGCGGCCCATGGCCCGAAGCCTCGTGACTTCGGCTACAGGCCTCCGCGCAAGATGCGGCTCGGAGCGCTCAAGGGCGCGTTGAGCCTCAAGCTTCGCGAGGGTCAGTTGCTGATCGTCGAGGACTTCGAGCTCGCCGAGGTCAAGACGAAGAAGCTCGCTGAGGTCCTCAACAAGCTCGAGGTCAATGGTGGCGCTCTCATCGTCGACGGCAAAGACAACGAGAAACTGCGTCTCAGCGCTCGCAACCTGCAGGGCCACTCGGTTCTGCCACCCGAGGGCGTGAACCTGTACGACCTGCTCCGCCACGAGCATCTCGTGCTTACGCAAACCGCGGTGCAAGCCCTGGAAGCGAGGTGTCAGTGATGAATGTCGAGCAAGTCATCAAACGCCCGCTGTACCTCACCGAAAAGGGGTCTAGGCTGCGTGAGAACGAGAACAAGTACACGTTTGAGGTCGATCTCGACGCGAACAAGCTCCAGATCAAGGACGCTGTCGAGACTTTGTTCAAAGTCACGGTCCGCGACGTCCGTACTCTGATCATGCGTGGTCACATGAAGCGCATGGGTAAGGGCTACGGGAAACTCCAAAACTGGAAAAAGGCCATCGTCACGCTCCCCGAGGGTGAGACGATCGACTTCTTCGAGGGTGTCTAACGATGGCAATCCGTAAATTCAAACCCACGTCACCGTCCCGCCGCTTCTACGAAGCGCCGGACTTCGACATGATTACGCACGGGAAGCCCGAAAAGAAGCTTCTCGACGCAAAGAAGCAGACCGCGGGTCGCAACAACCAGGGACGCATCACGTCGCGCTTCCGCGGAGGCGGCCACAAGCAGCGCTACCGCATGATCGACTTCAAGCGGAACAAGATCGGCGTTCCGGGGACCGTGAAGACCATCGAGTACGATCCGAACCGCTCGGCTCGCATCGCACTCGTGTGCTACGCGGACGGGGAGAAGGCCTACATCCTCGCGCCGGACGGGCTCGAGGTTGATCAGCAGGTGATTTCCTCGCGTCACGCCGATGTGAAGCCCGGCAACGCAATGCCACTTCGCCATATGCCGCTCGGCACGATGATTCACAACATCGAGCTGAAGATCGGCAAGGGCGCACAGCTCGTCCGTTCGGCAGGCACCGCAGCTCAGCTGATGGCGAAAGACGGCAACTACGCTCAGATTCGCCTTCCTTCCAGTGAGGTCCGTTTGGTCCACCTCAACTGTCGAGCGACGGTCGGCCAGGTCAGCAACTCGCTTCATGCGCGTATGACTCTCGGCAAGGCAGGCCGCAGCCGATGGCTCGGTCGCCGACCGCATAACCGCGGCACCACCATGAATCCGGTCGACCACCCGATGGGTGGCGGCGAGGGTCGCACTGCTGGCGGACGTCATCCCTGCTCGCCGTGGGGCCAGCTCGCCAAGGGCCTGAAGACCAGAAAGAACAAGGCGACCGACAAGCACATCGTTCGTCGGCGGAAGAAGAAGTAATGGCGCGTTCAGTCAAAAAAGGTCCGTTCATCGACCAGCACCTCCAGGACAAAGTCGAGGCTGCGAACAAGTCTGGCGACAAGAAGATGATTCGCACTTGGTCGCGTCGTTCCACCGTGACGCCCGATTTCGTTGGGCACACCTTCGCCGTTCACAACGGTCGGAAGTTCGTCACGGTCTTCGTCACCGAGAACATGGTCGGGCACAAGCTCGGCGAGTTCGCGCCTACCCGGACGTTCGGCGGTCACGCGTCGGACAAAAAGGGCGGCCGGAAGATCAACCCGCAGACGGGTAAGAGGTGATCATGGAAGCGATCGCAAAAGCACGATTTCAAAGGATTTCGCCTCGCAAGGCGCGCGTCGTGCTCAACATGGTGCGCGGCAAGAACGTTGCCGACGCGCTCAACGAGCTCCGCTTTACGACTAAGTCGGCGGCTCCCATCGTTGCGAAGGCCATTGGCAGCGCCATTGCCAACGCCAAGCAGAAGAATGAAGAGATCAATCTCGACTCGCTGTTCGTGAAAACGGCGTTTGCGGACATGGCGCCGAACCAGCACATGCGGCGTTGGCGCCCGCGCGCGCAGGGTCGCGCCACGCGCATCGTCAAGGGAATGAGTCATATCACCGTCGTCGTGAGCGACGGGGAAGAGAGCTGAACCGTGGGTCAGAAAGTACATCCTTATGGTTTCCGTCTCGGCGTCGTAAAGACGTGGAAGTCCAAGTGGTACGAGGACAAGAACTACGCCAAGTGGCTTCATGAAGACCTGAAGCTGAAGGCCACCATCCGGAAGAAGTTCGCGCACGCGGGCATCGCAGATATCGAGATGGAGCGTGCCGCCAACAAAGCCAAGGTGGTCATCTACACCTCGCGTCCCGGCATCATCATCGGCAAGCGTGGTGCGGGCGTCGAGCAGCTCAAGGCCGACCTCCAGAAGCTCACCGAAAACGAGCTGTTCCTCGACATTCAAGAGGTCCGCAAGGCCGAGACCAACGCGCAGCTCGTCGCGGAGAACATCGCAACACAGCTCGAACGACGAGTCGCATTCCGCCGCGCCATGAAGAAGGCCGTGCAGACTGCGATGAAGTTCGGGGTCAAGGGCATCAGAGTGACGGCTGGTGGGCGTCTCGGTGGGTCGGAGATCGCGCGTACCGAGTGGTACCGTGAAGGCCGCGTGCCGCTTCACACGCTTCGAGCCGACATCGATTACGGCCAGGTGACCGCACACACGAAGGCCGGCACCGTCGGCATCAAGTGCTGGATCTTCAAGGGTGAGCAGCTTCCGCAGCGCCCGGGTGCCGCGGCCATAGGAGCCCGAGTCTAAGGACGAGCCATGCTTCAACCAAAGAAAACCAAGTTCCGGAAACAGATGAAGGGCCGCATGCGCGGCAAGGCCTACCGAGGTGGCAAAGTCTCTTTCGGCGACTTCGGACTGCAGGCGCTCGAGCCTGGCCGGATCACGCAGCGACAGATCGAAGCGGCTCGTATGACGATTCAGCGAAAGGTGAAACGTCAGGGGCAGCTCTTCATCCGAATCTTCCCGGACAAGCCGATCACCAAGAAGCCACTCGAAACTCGTATGGGTAAGGGTAAAGGCCCCGTCGAAGGCTGGGTGGTCGTCATCAAGCCGGGGCGCATGCTGTACGAAATTCAGGGTGTCACCGAGGAGGAAGCGCGTGCAGCGTTCGCGCTTGCCGCACACAAGCTTCCGCTCAGGACGACGTTCCGGTCGAGGGAGACTGAGCTATGAAGTCTGAAGACATTCGTGCGAACACCGTCGAAGAGCTCGCAGTTCTCGAGGGTGATCTGCGCCGCCAGCTTTGGAAGGCGCGCTTCGACAATCACACCAATCAGCTCGATGACACGAGCTCCATCCCCAAGCTTCGCCGGGATCTCGCCCGCGTGAAAACTATTCTCACCGAGCGCCGCGTCGAAGCGGCGAACAAGGAGTGATCGGCCATGACTGTTGAGCCAGGACAACCGACCCCGAAAGCTGCCACGGAGCGTGGCCGTCGTCGTCGCTTGGTCGGACGCGTCGTGAACGAGACGCAGACCGAGGGGCGAGCCCAACAAACCATCGTGGTGGAGGTCATCCGCCGCGCGCGCGACCCGTTCTACGGAAAATACGTCAAGCGTAAGAAGAAGTTCCACGCGCACGATGAGGCGAACGAGTATCGCAAGAACGACGTGGTCGAGATCCGCGCCTGCCGCCCGCGCTCCAAGACGAAGCGCTGGGAGGTCGTCCGGCTCATCGAGAGGCCGCCGGAGGTATAACGATGATCCAGACAGAAACACAGCTGGATGTGGCCGACAACAGCGGCGCGAAGCGAGTTGCTTGCATCAAAGTGCTCGGCGGGTCTCGTCGTCGATACGCGGGCCTCGGCGACGTCATCGTCGTCTCGGTCAAGGAAGCCCTTCCGACCGCCCGCGTGAAGAAGGGCGAAGTCGCCCGAGCGGTCGTGGTGCGCACCAAGCGCGGGTACCAGCGGCCCGACGGCACCTACATCAAGTTCGACACGAACAGCGCCGTGCTCATCACCAAAGACAACGAGCCCATTGGTACTCGTATCTTCGGACCGGTGGCACGTGAGCTCCGCGCGAAACGTTTCATGAAAATCGTTTCTCTTGCACCGGAGGTGGTGTGATGACTGCGCGCATCAGGAAGGGTGACCTGGTTAAGGTCATCGCAGGCAAGGACCGGGGCGAAAAGGGCCGTGTCCTTCAGATGGTCCGGGCGGACTTGATCCTCGTCGAGGGTGTCAATCGCGTGAAGCGCCACCAAAGCCCGCGTCGTTTTGCGGAGGCCGGTATCGTCGAAAAAGAGATGCCGATTCATGCTTCGAACGTGATGTTGGTCGACCCAAAGACCGAAGAACGCACTCGCGTGCGCATCGAAGCCGACAAGAAGGACCCTGACAAGCGCGTCCGCGTAGCCGTCAAGAGCGGATCGGTCCTGGATTGAGGTCGTCATGAGTGAATACCAACCCCGACTTAGAAACAAATACAAAGACGAGATCATCCCTCAGTTGATGAAGGACTTTGGCTTCAAGAACGTGATGCAGGTTCCGAAGCTCGAACGGATCGTCGTCAACATGGGCCTCGGCGAAGCGGTGCAGAATGCAAAGCTCATCGAGTCAGCCTCCGAAGAGCTCTCCGCGATCACCGGTCGAAAGCCGATCGTCACGCGCGCGAAGAAGTCCATTGCAAGCTTCAAGCTTCGCGAGGGGATGCCGATTGGCGTCATGGTGACTCTGCGCGGCGAGCAGATGTACGACTTCCTCGACCGCCTGGTCTCGATTGCGTTGCCGCGAACACGTGACTTCAAGGGCATCAGTCCGAAGGCGTTCGACGGCCGCGGCAACTACACGCTGGGCATTCGTGAACAGATCGTCTTCCCAGAGGTCAACTACGACAAAATCGATCGTATCAAGGGCATGAACGTGACCCTTGTTACCACGGCAGAAACTGACGAACAGGGACGTGCCTTGCTGAAATCGCTCGGCATGCCGTTCAGGAACTAGAGGACGCAGATGGCTAGTAAGCGCGCATTTGCCAAGATGGAAAAGACACTGAAGTTCTCAGTGCGACACCGAAACCGCTGCAAGGTCTGCGGACGCCCGCGGGGTTACTACCGCAAGTTCGAGATGTGCCGCATCTGTCTCCGTAAATACGGGCTCGCGGGCGATGTCCCGGGGCTCACGAAATCGAGCTGGTAAGGAGGTGCAGTCATGATGACCGATCCAATCGCTGACATGCTGACGCGCATCCGCAACGCCGCACAGGCGCAGCACGAACACACCGTTCTACCTTCTTCGAAGCTCAAGGAGCGGCTCGCCGCGATTCTCAAGCAGGAAGGCTTCATCGACGACTACCGCGTGGAAGACGGGGTTCAGAATAGCCTCACGGTCTTTCTCAAGTACGGCCGGGATCGTCAGAGCGCGTTCGTGGGCATGCGCCGAGCGAGCCGTCCAGGGCGCCGCTTCTACGTCGGCCACCACGACATTCCACGTGTTCACAACGGCATGGGCGTTGCGATTCTTTCGACGTCCGCCGGAATTATGACCGACCGCGATGCTCGCGATAAGCGAGTGGGCGGTGAGGTGCTGTGCGAGGTTTGGTGATGACCGAAACACATACAGGAAAGCAGTCCAGAAACGGCAAGAAGCCGGTCGAGGTCGCGAAGGGCGTTCAGATTTCGATCAGCGGCCAGGACATCACGGTCAAGGGACCCAAAGGCGAGTTGACTTACGCCGTCCGTCCGGAGGTCGTGATCACTCAGGGCGACGGTGTGCTCACGGTCAGCCCTGCTGAGGGCGCTGGCAAGGCCGGTCTTCAATACCAAGGCCTCACGCGCGCGCTCCTCCGAAACATGGTCGAAGGCGTCGCGACCGGCTACAAGCGGTCGCTCGACTTCCGCGGTGTTGGTTACCGCGCGGAGTTCAAGAACAACCAGCTCAAGATGACCGTCGGCCTGTCGCATCAGCCGATTCTCGACATCCCGAAGGTGGTTGGCATCAAGGTCGAAACGATCGATGAGGCAGGCACGAAGTTCCCACGCGTTCACCTCGAGTCGCCCGACAAAGAAGTCATCGGCCGGGTTGCCGCGCGGATTCGCCAGATGCGACCTCCAGAGCCCTACAACGGCAAAGGGGTCCGCTACACCGGTGAGCGCATTCGCGAGAAGGCGGGCAAGGCCGGAAAGGCCGGAGGCTGATCATGCATAAGAAAGTCACAGGGCGCGCTCGACGCAAGCTGCGGATTCGCAAGAAGGTGCACGGCACCTCGCAGCGTCCAAGGCTTTGCGTTTTTCGGAGCGCCAAGCACATCTACGCGCAGGTCATCGACGACACGCAAGGCACCACGATTGCCCATGCGTCGAGTGTCGCGGAGTCTGCCGATGGCAACAAAGTCGACGTTGCCAAGTCGGTCGGCAGCGCTGTTGCCAAGGTCTGCATCGACAAAGGGGTCGAGCAGGTCGTGTTCGACCGTGGCGGTTATCGATATCACGGACGCGTTCGCGCACTGGCCGAATCGGCGCGCGAAGCGGGTCTGAAGTTCTGAGGACGAGATGGCATATAAAGACCAAATCATCGATCCAAACACGCTCGACGATCTCACCGAGCGCGTGATCTTCATCAACCGCGTCGCCAAAGTCGTCAAGGGCGGCCGGCGGTTCAGCTTCAGCGCTCTCGTCGTCGTCGGCGACAGCAACGGTCACGTGGGTGTCGGCATGGGTAAAGCCAAAGAGGTCCCCGAGTCGATTCGCAAGGGTACCGACGCAGCCAAGAAGAACCTCTTCAAGGTGCCCCTGACCGGTCGTACGATTCCTCACCGGATCGTTGGTCATTCGGGAGCAGGCCGCGTTATCTTGCGCCCCGCATCCGAAGGGACTGGCGTCATCGCCGGCGGAGCGATGCGTCCGGTTCTCGAAGCTGCAGGCGTCAAGGACGTCCTGGCGAAGATCCTCGGTACGACGAACGCCTACAACGTGGTCAACGCCACGGTCGCGGCGCTCAAGGAGCTCGAGTCGCCAGATGACGTGGCTCGCCGCCGCGGCCGTCGCAAAGGCGACATTCAACAACACGATCATGGGCCCAAGGCGGAACGTCCCGCTGCCGAGCCTGACGAAGCGCCCGCGTCGTAAGAGAGGCAGTCATGAGCGCGAACAAACTCAAAGTGACGCAAGTCAAAAGCGAAATTGGACGGATGGATAAGCAACGACGCATCCTTCGGGGCCTTGGCTTGCATGGACTGAACACAAAGGTCGTCGTGGACAACACCCCTTCGTTCCGTGGGATGGTCAAGAAGGTGCTGCACCTGGTCGAAGTCGAGGAAGTCAATGAGTGAGCAGAGCAAAACGCCGATCCTCTCCCGGCTTCGCCCCCCTGCGGGCGCGGTCCGCGGAAAGCGACGCAAAGGACGCGGCCCGGGTTCTGGCCTGGGCAAGACCGCTGGCCACGGCCAGAAGGGCCAAAAAGCTAGGCATCCCGGTAACTTTAGCAAGCTCGGCTTCGAGGGCGGGCAGATGCCGCTGTACCGGCGCGTCCCCAAGCGTGGCTTCGTCAACCCCTTCACCAAGAAGGTAGCGACCGTCAACGTGAAGGACCTCGCTCGTTTCGATGCGGGGGCCACGGTCGACGAGGCGGCTCTGCGAGAAGCTGGCCTCATCAAGCGTAAAGTGGACATCATTAAGGTTCTCGGCGATGGCGAGCTCGATAGAGCTCTCACCGTCAAAGTCCACGCTGCTAGCGCGACCGCCACGCAGAAGATCGAAAAAGCCGGCGGCACTGTCGAGCTAGTCGTCGCGGCCGCCTCCTAACTGAAAGCCCGTAGCAAGCCATGAGCACTGTCGCGAACATCTTTCGAATCCCCGAGCTCCGGCGCCGCATCCTCTTCACGCTGGGGATGCTGGCTGTCTATCGCATCGGGATCTTCGTCACGACGCCCGGCGTCGACCGGGCGGCTATGCGTAAGTATGTCGCCGGTCAGTCGGGCGGCTTCTTGAGCCTATTCAACCTGTTCTCAGGTGGTGCGCTCGAGCAGGCGTCGATTTTCGCGCTCAACATCATGCCCTACGTTTCGGCGAGCATCATCTTGTCGCTGATGACGGTCGTGGTGCCTTCGCTCATGGAGCTTCGCAAGGAAGGCGAGGCGGGCCAACGCAAGATCAACCAGTACACCCGCTACGGCACCGTTGGGCTCAGTATTTTTCAAAGTATGGGGCTCGCGATGCTGTGGGAGGGTTGGAACGAAAGTTCCACCGCTGGTGACATCGTCGCCGACCCGGGTTGGAGCTTCCGTTTGATGACCGTGCTCGCGCTCACGACCGGCACGTCGTTCCTGATGTGGCTGGGCGAGCAGATCACCGAGCGCGGCCTCGGAAACGGCATTTCACTCATCATTTTTGCGGGTATTGTGTCCAATTTGCCTGATGCCCTCTTCATGACGCTCGAGCAATTCAAGCTCGGGGAGCTGCTGCCGATCGACATGATGCTGTTGATCGTCATCGCCCTCGGGACGACCGCCTTCATCGTGTTCTTCGAGCGCGCGCAGAGGCGGCTGCCGATCACCTATGCCAAACGGATGATCGGGCGAAAGATGTACGGTGGGCAGCAGTCTCACCTGCCGCTCCGTGTGAACATGGCCGGCGTCATCCCGCCGATATTCACGTCGTCGTTGCTGATGTTTCCCGTCACTCTGGCGGCCACCAACATCCCGTTCGTCTCGGACGCCATGCGGTGGATCAGCAACAACCTGGTTCCGGGCGGCTGGATCTACATCGTCGTTTTCGCGACCATGACGATATTCTTCTGCTTCTTCTACACGGCGATCACCTTCCAGCCGGTCGACGTGGCGGAGAACCTCAAGAAGCAAAGTGCCTTCATTCCCGGTGTGCGGCCCGGTAAGGCCACCGCGGAGTACATCGACGCGGTTCTGACCCGAATCACAGTGGGCGGCGCTCTCTACGTTGCAGCCGTCGTCACGGTTCCGACCCTGCTTCAGTCGCGATGGAACGTGCCGTTCTATCTCGGCGGTACCTCGCTGATGATCGTCGTCGGCGTCGCCCTCGACTTCGCGCAGCAGGTCGAGAGCCATCTCATCACCCGCCACTACGAAGGCCTCACCGGGAGCAAGGGTTCCCGAATCCGAGCGAGGAACGCGTAATGGACCTGCTTCTCTTCGGACCTCCCGGCGCTGGCAAGGGCACGCAAGCCAAGTTCCTCATCGACCTTCTCGGCATTCCCCAGATCTCGACCGGCGACATGATGCGGGCCGAACGGAAGTCGGGGTCGGACCTTGGCAAGCAGTTCGACGAGTACATGTCCGCTGGAAAGTTGGTGCCTGACAGTCTGGTGTTGGACCTGATGCTGAAGCGCCTGACACAGGACGATGCAAAAAACGGTGCGATCTTCGATGGTTACCCGAGGACAGTGGCGCAGGCGGAGTCGCTGGACGCCCTTCTCGAGAAGCTCGACCGGCGTATTGATCGGGTGATCTCGCTCGACGTGCCGCTAGACGCGATCGTCGAGCGTGTGACGGGCCGACGAGTGTGTTTGGACTGTGGACAGACCTATCACGTCCGCTATACTCCGCCGCCCCAAAACGGAGAGTGTGTCTCCTGTGGGGGAAGCAAGATCGTGCAGCGATCAGACGACACGGAAGAGGTCGTTCGGAAGCGGTACGAAGAATACAAAGCTAAGACCGAGCCGGTGCTCGCCCATTACGAGACAAGAGGCGTTGTGAAGGGTGTGCAAGGCGTCGGATCGTTAGAAGAGATTACGGAACGTATCAAGGAAGTGGTTGGGGTTGATTAACGAGCGGGATGACTGAAGCCAAAACCACCCGAGGCACCATCGAAACGGTGCTACCGAGGGCGCTCTACCGAGTGAGGCTTGATGACGGCGAGGAGATAACCGCGTCGGTTTCAGCCAAGGCCAGGCAGGTCACGGTGAAGCTCCTACCAGGCGACGGTGTGATGGTTCAGATATCCCCTTACGACCCGACGAGAGGACGAATCGAGGAGAAACTGACATGAAGGTTCGACCAAGCGTCAGAAAAATTTGTGATAAGTGCAAGATCGTGCGCCGCAAGGGTGTCGTGCGCGTCTTGTGTGACAACCCCCGTCACAAGCAAAGGCAAGGATAAGAGCGAAATGGCACGTATCGCAGGCATCGACCTTCCAGGTCGCAAACACACGGTGATTGCGCTGCAATACATCTACGGGATCGGTCCGCATCACGCGAAGCACATTTGCGAGACTGCGGGTATTCCGCAGGGCAAGCGTGCTGACGATCTCGACGAGACCGACGTCAAGAGGATCCGCGAATGCATCGACCAGAACTTCAAGGTCGAAGGTGACCTTCGTCGTGAGGTCAACATGCACATCAAGCGGCTCATGGACCTCGGTTGCTATCGCGGGCTCCGTCATCGGCGCGGTCTGCCTGTTCGCGGTCAGCGAACCCACACTAACGCGCGCACCCGTAAGGGACCAAAGCGCGGCCCAATGAGCAGGAAGCGCTAAGATCATGGCGAAGGCGAAAGCAAAGCCCAGCAAGGGCAAGAAACGTAAGACCAAGAGGGTCGTGACGAGCGGCATCGCTCACATTCAGTCGACCTTCAACAACACGATTGTCACCATCACTGACTTGGGTGGTGAGGTAGTGTCCTGGTCGACCGCAGGCTCGCGTGGCTTCAAGGGCTCGCGTAAGAGCACGCCGTTTGCGGCGCAGCTCGCCGCCGAGGACGCAGCGCGCAAGGCGCAGGACTCAGGCATGAAGACTGTCGCGATTTTCGTGAAGGGTCCCGGCGCAGGCCGCGAGTCGGCACTAAGAGCATTTCAAAATGTCGGAATGCGGGTCACCCTGCTGCGCGACGTTACACCCATTCCCCACAATGGTTGCCGGCCGCCAAAGCGGCGGCGCGTTTAAAGGCTGCGGAGGCAATTGATGACGAGTCCGACTCTAGTCGCGCGCAATTGGCGAGAACTCATTCGCCCAAAGAATGTCCCGGTTGATCAAGATTCGCTGAGCGACACCTACGGCAAGTTCGTCGTGGAGCCGCTCGAGCGTGGTTTTGGCATCACTCTCGGCAACTCGCTTCGCCGCGTGTTGCTGTCCTCCCTTCAGGGGGCTGCAATCACCGCCGTCAAGATTGACGGCGCGCTGCACGAGTTCACGTCGGTGCCAGACGTCGTCGAAGACGTGACCGAGATGGTTCTCAACTTCAAGGAAGTCGTCGTCCGCTCCCATACGGCGCGCACGCAGACGGTTCGCATCGAGAAGGAAGGCCCCGGCGTCGTGACGGCCGCTGACATCCAGGTCAGCGATCAGATCGAGATCCTCAACCCGGATCACAAGCTCTGCACCCTCGCGAAGGGCGGCCGGTTCGCCGCGGACCTCACCATCAACGTGGGCCACGGCTACGTTCCCGCTGACCGCAACAAGACCGCGGGCATCCCGATAGGCACGATTGCCATCGACTCGCTGTTCTCTCCGATTCGCAAGGTGAACTACGCCGTCACCAACGCTCGCGTCGGGCAGATCACCGACTACGACAAGCTCACCCTCGAGCTCTGGACCAACGGTGCAGTCAAGCCGGCCGACGCCGTTGCCTACGCCGCCAAGATCCTCAAGGACCAGCTCGCGATCTTCATCAACTTTGAAGAGCACGACGAGCCGGTTGAAGAGTTGAGCTCGGAAGAGCCGCTCAACGAGAACCTGTTCCGCTCGGTCGACGAGCTCGAGCTCTCGGTGCGCTCCGCGAACTGCCTCCAGAATGCCAACATCAAGTTGATTGGCGAGTTGGTGCAGAAGAGCGAGGGCGAGATGCTCAAGACGAAAAACTTTGGGCGTAAGTCGCTCAAGGAAATCAAGGAAATCCTGGCTGACATGGGTCTTTCCCTCGGCATGCAGATCGACAACTGGTCGCAGATGCTCGAGCGCTGGAAGACCCAACAGGCCACTCAGTAACGTTTCTAGCAATGGATCGCGGGTAGGTCGTCATGAGGCATCAAAAGGCAGGCAGAAAGTTCGGTCGCAACACTAGCCATCGCCGAGCCATGTTCAGGAACATGGCGGGCAACCTGGTTTTGCACGAGCAGATCAAGACGACGGACGCAAAGGCGAAGGAGCTTCGGCGCATCGCTGAGCGCCTGCTCACCAAGGCGATTCGCCTCGGCGACGACCTCACGGTCGACGTGGCCAAGGTCAAGGACGAGACGGAGCGCGCACGCATCCTCTCTGCCCGTCTTCACGCTCGCCGTCAGGTGGCGCGCTTCCTCCCGAAGCAGCTCGCAAAGACCAACGCCGACGGCACCGTCGAAGAAGTGGACTTGATTCACAAGCTCTTCACCGACCTCGCCCCCCGCTACCTCGAGCGAGCCAAAGCTGACAAGGGCGGCGGCTACACCCGAATCATCAAGGTCAACCACCGCCGCGGCGACAACGCCCCCATGTCGTTGATCGAGTTCCTCGACTAGTCTGCGGATCTTT
>JAFDAJ010000010.1 GCA_019313915.1 Deltaproteobacteria bacterium | reverse complement strand
CCCCCATTAACGTCACCCACCCCCGTTTGTTTCAACAAACGAAAAAAAGGGTAGGCGATAGCGTGGGGGCGGTGGGGCGGGGCTATTCTTTTTCGACGAACAGGGTTTGCGTGGGGTAGGCGAACTCGATGCCTTCGCTAGCGAATTTGCGGTAGATGGCGAGGTTGACGGCCTGGAGGATGTCCATGTGGGTGGCGTAGTCCGAGCTCCCTACGTAGTAGACCGTCTCGAAGTTGAGTGCCGAGTCCCCGTATGATGCGAAGTGTGACCGGTCGAAGCGGACCTGGTCCTGCGCCTCGATCGATTCGCGGATCATCCCGGGGATGCCCTCGAGCTTGTCTGCGGGTGTTTGATAGGTGACGCCAAGGGAAAAGACGACGCGCCGTTCTCGCATCCGGCCGAAATTGCGGATGCGGCTGCCGAGCAAGTCGGCGTTGGAAAATATGAGCTGCTCGCCCGAAATACTTCGAATGCGGGTGGTCTTGATGCCGATGTGCTCGACCGACCCGGCCATGTCACCGACGACCACGAAGTCCCCCGGGATGAACGGCTTGTCGAGCACGATCGAGAGGGACGCGAAGAGGTCGCTGAGGACGTTCTGCACCGCCAGGGCAATCGCTATGCCGCCAATACCGAGGCCGGCGACCAGCGCAGTGACATCGACTCCGAGGTTGTCGAGGATGAGCAGCAGGACGAGCGCCCAGAGCGCAATCCGACCGAGGAAGCTCAGGGCGTTCATCGTCATTCGGTTCGCGCCGTCTGTCTCGTCCTTGCGGTAGTTCTCGAGCCAGATTTGGAGCGCCGTGCTGATCCAGATGCCGGTCTGGATGATCGTCGCGACGATCGTGACCTTCCAGAAGACAGAGCGGACCTCGTCGGGCAGCGACAGCCAAATCGAGCCCGCGAACGTCGACACGATGAACAGATAGAGAAGCTTCGTCTTGCGGAGGGCACCGACGACGACATCGTCCAGGATGGTGTTCGTCTTCTTGGTGAGGTGGGCCACACGGACGATCAACACTTGCTCGATGAGGCGCAGAGCGATCAAAGTGCCGATGCCGACCGCGAGGGCGATCAGCCAAATCTTGATTTCGTTTCCGTAGAAAGTATCGGTGAGCTCGAACACGCTAGCTTCTTGCGATGCGTTCGCGGACGAAGCAACCCTCCAAATGATCGTTCACCAGTCCCATAGCCTGCATGAAGGCGTATGCGGTTGTCGGACCCACGAACGACCATCCGCGACCCTTGAGCTCTTTGCTCAGCGCCGTCGACGTGGGGGTCTTCGCGAGCTTCATCAGAGACCCCTGCGTCATCCTTCGTGGACGCTCGCTCTTGGGCGGCACCCATTCCCAAAAAAACGCAGAAAGTGATCCAAACTCCTCTTCCAGCTCGATCGCGCGCTTGGCGTTGTTGATCGTCGACTCGATCTTGCCACGGTGCCGCACGATCCCCGCATCGTTGAGAAGCCGCCCCACGCTGCGTTGATTGAACCGAGCAACCCGATGGTAGTCGAACCCCGCAAACGCCTTCCGGAAGTTCTCGCGCTTGCGCAAGATCGTCAGCCAGCTCAACCCCGACTGAAACCCTTCGAGGCAAATCTTTTCGAAGAGCCGCCGATCATCACGCACTGCCCAGCCCCACTCCTCGTCGTGATAGGCAGCGTAATCCGGCGCGCTTGCCCCCCACCAACAGCGAGCAAGGTCGTCATCCCCCCGCACGAGCCCCTTCGGCAGTCTCGACATCGACCGCGAACCTACCACACACAAAAAGGGGTCAGACCCCGTTTCTCACTCTCCGATCGAGATCGCTTGTTCCGGGCAGGCGTCGACTGCATCTTGGAGCGCTTCGCGAAGCTCTTCGGGCGGGCTCTCGTCGAGAATGACGAGACTTCCGTCGTCGGCAAACGAGAAGAGCTCGGGGGCGGCGCCGCGGCACTGGGCGTGCAGTTTGCATTTACTTCTGTCGAACACGATCTTCATGGTTCAGCCCTTCTCAATGTGAGTCGTCAATCCTTTGTGCGGCACATCTCGGCCATTCGCCCGAACGAGTCCATCAACCGCGCCTTCATCGATGCGTCGAGCGACGTCTTTTCGATCGCGCCATGCATGCACATCAGCCACTGGTCACGCTCGGCCGGCCCAATCGGAAACGGCTTGTGAGCAAGCGGAATGATCACCCGGCCGAAGCGCTCCTGATAGCGCTGCGGCCCGCCCAGCCAACCGATCAGGAACGTTCCGAGCTTGTCGGTCATTTCCGACAGGTCGCCCTTGTGCATCGCGCGAGTCGGCGCGGCCTCAGGCAACGTGTCCATCAGCCCGTAAAAGTCTGAGGTGAGCTTCCGCACGCCGTCGTCGCCTCCGAGAAGCTCGTACGGTGTCTTTTCTTCTGCGGCTTCCGAACCCACGGGATGGCCTCCTCAGCGAGGTTCGAGAATCGCCGGGTACTTGGAGAGGCCGCGAACAAACGAAGATGACACGTACTCGGGCGGCTTGCCCTCGGGGCTCCGAATGCGCTTGACCCGCTGTGTCATCTCCTCGAGCGACTGGCGAATCTCCAACCGAGCAAGCGACGAACCCAAGCAGAAGTGCGGCCCGAGCCCGAACGAGAGATGCTTCGCCTCCTTCGAGAAGTCGCGGAAAATGTTGAAGGTGTGTGGATCCGGAAACTTCCGGGGGTCGCGGTTGCCGGCGGGGTAGGTGAGTCCGACCTGCTGGCCTTCCTTGATGACCTTGCCGTGAAGCTCGTAGTCGCGGGTCGCCGTGCGGTACATGTTCACGAAGGGGCACACCCAGCGAAGGATCTCCTCGACCGCGTTTGGAATCAGAGACGGGTCGTTGTACAGCGCATCGTATTGCTCCTGGTCGTTGGAGAGCCGCTCGAGGCCGCCCGCGATCGCGCTGCGCGTGGTTTCCGCCCCGCCCACGTTGAGCAACACATGCTCGAAGAGGAGCTGCGATTCGTCGAGCTTCTCGCCGTTGATCTCGGCATTGATCCAGATGGTGAGGAGGTCGGTGCCCGTGCAGCCAGCAGCAATGCGATCCTGGTACATCTCTTCGTGATGCTCACAGAAGTTGCTGAACGCGTCGTTGACCTCGTCGCTGACGTAATCGGGGCCGCATCCGCCGGCGATGATGAGGTTGATCCAGTTCAAGACCGCAGTGCGCTTTTCTTGCGGGATGTCCAGCATGTCGGCGATCAGTCGTGCCGGGAGCGCACCCGCCAAACCGGTGACGATTTCGACCTCGTCCTTGGCGAGCATCTTGTCGACGAGGTCGACGACGATCTCGTGCGCCCGGGCCTCCATCTTGCGCATCTGCCGCGGCGTGAAACCGGAAGAGACCAGCGCGCGCTGCTTGTTGTGCAGCTCGCCGTCCTGGTAGATCATGCCCGGGTCAGGTGGGATGTTTGGCCGGACGCCTTCACCGTTGATGAAGGTCTCCGCGTCACGCTCGATCGCGACGATGTCGTCGTACCGGAAGACCTCCCAAAGGTCGTTTGTCTCATCGAAGCGAATCGGTTCATGCTCGAGGAAGTAGTCGTACATCTCGTACGGGTTGTCGTGCGTCGAAGGGGCGCAGAAATCGAGGTTCTGAAACCTCACTGGGCACTTGTTTTCCAAAGGATCCTCCGAAGATCCGGCACGCCGGATACAACTTTACTACATGTAAACTAAACTTAGTTTAGAACAGGTTCTAGTTCGGTCAAGCGCAATGTGTGCGGACGACACAATGAAGGCAGTCGGCTCGAGGGCTTCCGGACGCCTTCGCCGGCAGTTTGTCCCGCCCTATCGCCCCGACAACTATCGCCCAGGCTTGCGCGCCATGATTGCCCAGGCGCTGGACGGTATGAAGACGGCAGAGTCACGAAGGATGACCTCACTCACAGCGTCTCCGCGTGGTCCGTGTTCAAGAACACTTCGTGGATCGTCAGCTCATTCGGGCCGCGGAACATCTCTTTGGGAGGGCGGCTGCGGTGCGCCTCCGCGAACGACGGGCTCGTCGTCCAGGCGACGAAGTCATCGAACGATTCCCACCAGGTTTTGACCTCGTAGGACCCTGTGCCCGCCGGTCCGGGCGTCCACTCGCCGGTCTGATGGTCGAGCTTCATCGGACGCGGCCGGTGCACTTCGTTGCGAATGAAGCCCTTGGCTTGGTCCACGAGATGAACACGCTTGCGAAAGCGGTCTTCGAAGTCGATTTCATAGCCCTCGGCTACGGGGATGCGATTGGTGACGCAGATCATGGGCGCAGCATACTCTGCTTCCCGCCGGGTGCAGTAGTCAGATGAGCCGCCAGCGGCCGTTGTGCTAGAAATGCCTCGTGACCGATTGGCAGCTCAAAAAGCACCCGACTTTTCCTGGCGTTAAGGGACCCGTGCTCATCGTCGTCATGGATGGCGTGGGGTGCGGTGCATCGAATGAGGGCGATGCGGTTTGGCTCGCTCGGACGCCCACGCTCGATCGCCTTGCCGGGATCTCTCTGACCACGCGGCTTGCGGCGCATGGCACGGCCGTAGGTCTCCCGAGCGACGACGATATGGGGAACAGCGAGGTCGGGCACAACGCGTTCGGAGCGGGGCGCGTCTTCGATCAGGGCGCCAAGCGTGTCCAGATGGCGATCGACAGCGGCGAGATCTTCGAAGGCGAAGAATGGAAAAAGCTCGTTCGCCGCGTCCAAGAGAGCGGTGAACCGATGCACTTCATCGGGCTGCTTTCGGATGGCAACGTGCACAGCCACATCGAGCACCTGTTTGCAATGCTGCGGCGATGCAACGAAGAAGGCGTGCAGCACGTGCGCGTGCACATTCTGCTCGACGGGCGCGATGTACCCGAGACCAGCGCGCTCCAATACGTCGAAGCCCTCGAGAAGGTGCTGCACGATCTCAACGAGCAGGCTGGGCGCGACTACCGCATTGCGTCGGGCGGCGGCCGTATGTTCATCACGATGGACCGCTACGGCGCCGACTGGTCGATGGTCGAGCGCGGCTGGAAGTATCACGTGCTTGGCGAGGGTAGGGGCTTTTCGAGTGCGACCGAGGCGGTTCAAACCCTCCGGGACGAGAATCCCGGGATGATCGACCAGGACCTGCTGGGTTTCGTGGTCGTTGATGGCGAGGGCAATCCCGTCGGCCCCATTCGCGATGGCGCGGCCGTCGTGCTCTACAATTTCCGCGGGGACCGAGCGCTCGAGCTCACCCGCGCGTTCACGGAGCCGGAGCTCGGCGAGTTCGATCGCGGGCCGATCCCCGACGTCGAGTTCGTCGGCATGATGGAGTACGACGGCGACCTGAAGCTCCCCCGTCACTATCTGGTGCAGCCGCCCAACATCGA
This sequence comes from Deltaproteobacteria bacterium, assembly GCA_019313915.1. GTDB lineage: Bacteria > Myxococcota_A > Polyangia > Polyangiales > Houyiibacteriaceae > SG8-38. The sequence continues at coordinate 79,733 of JAFDAJ010000010.1, read as the reverse complement.
CCGGACCATGGGTGAGTACCTGGCACGCAATCAGATCACCCAGTTCGCCTGCAGCGAAACCCAGAAGTTTGGTCACGTCACCTACTTCTGGAACGGCAATCGGAGCGGGATGTTCGATGAAGTCTACGAAGAGTACGTCGAGATTCCAAGCGATGTGGTCCCTTTCGAGCAACGGCCTTGGATGAAGGCCGCGGAGATCACCGATGTGACACTCGTGGCGCTCCAGCGCGGCGGCTTGCGCCATGGGCGCATCAACTATGCGAACGGCGACATGGTGGGCCACACCGGCAACCTCGACGCCTCGGTCATCGCTGTCGAGGCCGTGGACTTATCCTTGGCGCGCATCATTCCCGTCATCGAGAAACTCGACGGCGCGCTCATCGTCACCGCCGACCACGGCAATTGCGACGAGATGTTCGAGCTCGACAAGAAGTCGGGGGACTTCCAGCGCGACGCCGTCGGGAAGCTGAGAAACAAGACGAGTCACACGCTCAACGCCGTTCCCTGCTACGTCTACGTTCCGGGCAACGACACGCTGCGTCTCGACGCCGACTTACAAAACCCAGGCATCGCAAACATCTCCGCCACGACCTTCCAGCTCCTCGGCTACAATCGCCCCGAAGGCTACGAACCCTCGCTCCTCATCGATCAGCGGTAGCGTAGACGCAGCTTGATGCCGAGGAAGTCTGCGATTTGCTGCGCGTACGACCGGGGGATCAAGTCGAGCCGGCCTTCGACGACGGCGCGCGCCCGCGCATGGGGCTCGCCCTTGAGCGCCGGCAGCACGATCTGGCTCCAGGCGAAGAGCGTCTTTCCATCTGCGCCATTGAGGGCGAGGGTGAGCACTGGTTCAAGGCGCTTCTGATACGCGACCGATGCGGTGCACAATGCGGCGAACGTCCTGACGAGGCCGTCCTTGCCCACCTCGTTTGCTTCCTCGAACGAACTCTTGAGCACATCCAGCTGTCGAGCAACCCGGGCGGGCGCGATCCGTGCGATGGCGGGAAGGGCTTCAGCGGACGATTGCACGACGCGCTTGTTCGAGGATGAAATTCCCCGCGCGAACTTGGCGACCAGCGGCACCACGAGCTCGGGCTTCGCTTGGATGATCTCGCTGAGCACGCGCGCCGATTGCGTCGCCGCGGTCCGCGGGCCCTCCATCATGGTCTCGCCATGCTCGGCGATCTTCGATTGCGGACTGTCGTCCGCGAGGATCTTCTGAGCTGCAACGACGGCGCCGCCCCCCGCAGCCTTCTTGGCCGACTTGGGCTCGGTAGCGTCGGTCTCTTCGGTGCTCTTCTTCTTCGTCGTCATTCGGGTCCTTGAAGTGCTTCAACGATTTGCGGTAGCGAGACTTCGTAACGCCACGAGGTGCCTCGGTGTCCGCCCTCGTACTCCTCGTAGTGAACGGGCAGCCCACGCTTACGGAGCGCGTCGTCGAGCATCCGCGCTGCGAAGTGTAGCCCGTGCTCATCCCTGTTGCCTGCGTCGATGTAAATAAGCGACATCGCTTGCAAAGCCGCCGCAGAGGCGTCGATCCGCCGCAGTGGATCGTGCTCGAGCCACCTCGCCCAGACCTCACTGCGGAGCTCGCCGGTTGCTGGATCCATCGGAATTCCAGCAAATGGGAAATCGGTGGGGTCCGGTGAGTAGGCAGCGCTAGCGGCAAGCACGAAAATCGCGTCAAACTGGGTCGCGCTCTCGGGACCGGCCACGGGAATCTCTTCGGCAAATGTGCGGAGACCGCCCGCGAGGTCGATCGCAATCGCCGCGCTCGTCAGCATCGGCCGCATGCTGACTTCGAATGCCGCGTCACCGGCGTGGCTTCCGATGACCGACACCACGTCAGGCCTGTCCATCCCGAGACGCAATGCCCCGAAGCCACCCGACGAGCGGCCGACTACCCCGCGTGCCTCGCGCTTGGGGATCGTTCGGAACTCCGCGTCGACGAATGAGAAGACCTCGTCGGCGAGATACGTTTGGTAGCGCCCGGTTCCTTCTGAATCGATGAACTGCGAGCCGCCCCATCGATTGAAGCAATCTGGCAGCACGAGGATCGCGGGCTTGCAGTGCCCTTCGGCGATGAGCCGGTCGAAGAGCTCGATCGTGTTCGGCTTCCATGGGCTCCAGCTGGCGATCGAGTGATTTGTCGACCCAAAGCCGGCGAGCATCATCACGACCGGGAAGCGTCGTGTGCCGTCGTACTGCGGTGGCAGATAGACGTACAGCTCGCGTTCGTGCGGATCGCCGAGCGGGTTGTCGCTCAGACACTGGCTTTCATGGCATGTTCGAACGACCCGGCCCTGCATCGGCGCGCTTCGCATAGCACATTCGCGCTCGGGCGGCGGGAAATACAGCGATTTCCGCTACATGCGATCAACGACGCCGATGCCGACGAGTCCGAGTCCGCGTCGGATCTGCCGCGCGGTCAGGGCCGTCAGGCCGAGCCTGCTCTCTCGCGTCGCGCCTTCGGCGTCGAGCACCGGGCACTCTGCGTAGAAGCCATTGAATGCGCGCGCCAGCTCGTAGATGTGCTCACAAATGAGGTGCGGCTGGCTGGTTGCGCCCGCTTGGTAGACGACATCGGTGAAACGCAGAAGGTGTTTGCCGAGGGTCCGTTCGGCCGGCGCGTCGAGCATGACCGTCGCGGTTGCTCCGATCGTGTCCATGTCGACTTCGCCCTTGGCGAAAATCGAGGCGCAGCGCGCGTATGCGTATTGAAGGTACGGGCCAGCATTGCCCTGGAACGAGATCATCTTGTCCCAGTCGAACTGATAGTCGCTGAGCCTGTTCTGGCGAAGGTCGGCGTACTTCACGGCGCCAATGCCAACGACTCGGGATACCGCATCGATTTCCTCGGGACGAACCCGGAGGCGGCCTTCGGCGATCCCTTCGTCGATTCGTTGTCGCGCCCGTTGCTTGGATTCTTCGAGCAGCGACACCAGGGTGATCACGTTCCCGCTCGCGTCCCGCGTCCGCAAGGGCTTGCCATCATTACCGAGGACCGTGCCAAAGCCGATGTGCTCGAGCTCGATGTCTGCGCCGAGCAATGTCATCACGGCAAAGAGTTGCTGGAAATGAAGGCTTTGGCGATTGTCGACCACGTAGAGCGCGCGATCTGCGTGGAAGTGATCTTGGCGGTGCTGGACGGTCGCGATGTCGGTCGTGGAGTAGAGAAACGCGCCGTCCTTCTTTCTGACGATGAACGGGGTCTTCTGTTTGCGCAACGACTTGGGGACGCTGTCGACTTCGTCCCAAAAGATGCACACGGCTCCGTCGTCTTCGCGTGCGATGCCTCGCTCGAGGAGATCTTCAACTACGCCGGGAAGGGCGTCGTGGTACGCGCTCTCGCCAAGCCACACATCGAACGACACGTCGAGCTCGGCGTACACCGCTTCGAGGGTGCCGCGACTTACCTCGACGAAGTGCTTCCAGAGCTTGCGGTTCTGGTCGTCGCCGTTTTGAAGCTTCACGAGCTCTGCCCGTGCGCGTTCGGCGAACGCCTCTTCCTTGCCAGCGCGCTCCGAGGCGAGCTTGTAGACTCGCTCGAGCTCCGGGATCGGCGCGGCTTGCAGAGCCTCTTCGTTTCCCCACTCGCGCATCCCGACGATCAGGAGCCCAAACTGAGTGCCCCAATCGCCGAGGTGGTTATCGCGCACCACGTCGTGACCCATGAACGACAGAATCCGCGCGATTGCATCGCCAATGATCGTCGAACGCAGATGCCCGACATGCATTTGCTTGGCGATGTTGGGGCTCGAGAAGTCGACGATGACCTTGGAAACCTCATGCACGGCCGGCACGCCGTCGCGCGCCGCGTCGCGCAGCGCTTGGGTGAGCTTCGACGCGACCCACGACGGCGCGAGATGGATATTGACGAAGCCAGGCCCTGCGACCTCGGCTTTTTCAATCGCATCGACTCCGGCCAACGCCTCGGCGATTGGCTGCGCAAGCTCGCGCGGTGATCTCTTGAGCTCTTTGCCGAGCGCCATCGCCCCGTTGATCTGAAAGTCACCAAACTTCGGATCCTGTGTGGGGCGAACGAGAGCCGGCCGAGGCCCATCGAGGTCGAGGGCCTTCTGAATAGCTTCCGAGCCAAGAGACTCGAGATAGCGCTCGAGGAGCATGGGCGGAGCAATACGGGGTAGCCGCCCAGCATGCCAGTTGCCACACCGGCTCTCGCTCGGGCCCGGGGCCCGAGATCCAGCCCCACGCGAGCGCCTGCCCGGACCCTCGCAGCACATCGATGCAATTCAACAGCCACTACGATTTTGTCACGCGAATTGGCCAATTTGTGAAGCACCGCACAGCCGAATAGGCCTATCGCCGACTTGACGGAAAGCGCGCTTGCCCCCAGCTTTCTTACAGCAGGCATCCATCAGGGCCTTCACGCGTAATCACGCGTAATCATACTTAGGCCCGAGGGTGACCAACTCGAACATTGGAGGCCGATGTGGCGCAAGCAATCAACCGCTATCGTGCGGATCTACGAGACTTTCGGTTCCTGTTCTTCGAGCAGTTCGAACTGCAGGCGGTCCTCGGAAAGGAACCCTACGGCGAGTGGAGCACGGATGAGTGCAACATGGTGCTCGACGAGGTGTATCGCTTCGTTTGCGAGGTGACCGGCCCACTCAACGGCAGCGGCGATGCTCAGGGCTGTCGGATCGAAAACGGCCGCGTCATCACGCCGGATGGCTTCAAGGACGCCTGGGACAAACTCTGGGAGGCTGGCTGGCGCACGATTGCCTCGCCTTCGCAGTGGGGCGGCCAGGACGCGCCGAAAATGATCGGCTCCTTCGTCGAGGAGATGCTCTGCGGCGCCAACGCCTCGTTCGCGCTGTACACCGGCCTCACGCTGACTGCGGCCGAGCTCATCATGGACTTCGGTACCGAGGAGCAGAAGCAGAAGTACGTGCCCAAGATGATGGGCGGCGAGTGGACCGGCACGATGTGCCTCACTGAGCCGCACGCTGGTTCTGACGTGGGCTCCGCGTCGAGCACGGCCACCCGCAACGATGACGGCACCTACAACATTCGGGGCACCAAGATCTTCATCAGTGCCGGTGACAACGACCTCGGCACCAACGTCGTTCATCTGGTCCTCGCCCGCATCGAAGGCGCAGAGCCCGGCACGAAGGGCCTATCGCTCTTCCTCGTCCCCCGCGTACGCATCAACGAAGACGGCTCCCTCGGCGAGCTGAACGACGTGACCGTTCCCTCGATCGAGCACAAGATGGGCATCAACGGCTCGGCCACCTGCGTGATGCAGTTCGGCGATGAAGATGGCAGCATCGGCGAGGTCGTCGGTGGCGTCGAGCACCAGGGCATTCGCCAGATGTTCCACATGATGAATGCCGCTCGCATCGGCGTTGGCATCCAGGGCCTTGCAGTGGCTTCCGCGGCTTACCTCAGCGCGCTCGAGTACGCGCGCGAGCGCAAGCAAGGCGCCAGCATCAAGCAGTTCAAGGACGCCACTGCGCCCCGCGTTCCGATCATCGAGCACCCGAACATTCGCCGCGACCTCTTGGCAATGAAGGCCAGGGTCGAGGGCATTCGCGCCCTCGCCATGAAGCTTTCAAGCCACGGCGATCGCTTGGCGGCGATCCAGGGCAAGGACGACGAGTCCGAGGCGTACCACAAGGGCCAGATCGATCTGCTGACCCCGCTCGTGAAGGCGCACGGCACCGACGCCGCGTTCGAGGTATCGAGCCGCGCGATTCAGGTGTACGGCGGCCACGGCTACCTCCAGGACCACCCGGTCGAGCAGTACTGCCGCGACGCGAAGATCTTCCAGATCTACGAGGGCACCAACTTCATCCAGTCGATGGACTTGGTCGGCCGCAAGCTCGGCCAAGGCGGCGGCGCCAACACCCAAGCGTTCCTGACCGACATCCAGACCTTCATCACCCAGAACAAGGATACGCCGGAGCTCGAGCAGGGCATCGGTCACCTCCAGGCTGCGCACGAAGCGGTTGCCGCGTCGGTCATGCAGTTCATCGGTTGGTTCAAGGGTGGCAAGCTCGAGCACATCCCGCTCGCCGCCGAGGACTTCCTCACTATCATGAGCGACTTGGCTGTCGGTTGGCTGCTGCTCGACCAGGCTGCGATCGCGCTGAAGAAGCTCCCCGAGACCTCGGAGACGCACCCGGATCACGCCTTCTATACCGGTAAGAAGTTCGCGGCGCAGTACTTCGCCAACAGCGTCCTCACGACCTTGCCCAGCCGCACTCGGTGTCTGGGCGCGATCGACACCATCCCCGTCGAGATCCCGGACGAAGGGTTCGCAACCATCTAACGAGCCTGCGAGACCGGGCTGCCGGGCCTATTCTTTGGCCTGGCAGCCGGCGCAGATGCCGTAGAGTTCGAGCTTGTGACGGGTGAGGTTGAAGCCCAGCCTTTGTGCCACGTTGTGCTGCAACTCTTCGATGTCCGAGTCTTCGAACTCGATGATCTTCTCGCATTCGGTGCAGATCAAGTGATCGTGGTGTTCGTCGGCCCAGGCGACCTCGTACCGGGACACCCCATCGCCGAAGTGGCGCTCAAAAGCGAGACCGCAGTCCTTGAGGAGCTTCAGGGTGCGGTAGACCGTCGCGTACCCGATCCTGGGCTCTTCGATGCGCACTCGGTCCAGCAGTTCCTCGATGGAGAGGTGGTCCCTGCTGGCGAAAAACATCTCGGTGACCAGGCGCCGCTGCTCGGTCGACCGCAGGCCGTGCCTGGCCATGTAGTCGTTCAAACGAGCACGGAGTTGCTCGACATCGTGTTCGGCGGTGGCTCCCATTCGCGCTCTATACCCAAACCGTTCCTAAGGTAACATCCTGAACTTGTCCATCCCCATGACGACGCAGGACCGACAATTCAACCGATTTGCGTGGGCGATCCGATTGTCGCCCGTGCTCGCCGCGATCATTCTCGCAGCGCTCTGGATGGCAGGCGCCCCGCCGATGGTTCCTGATCTTCGTTTGAGTGCGCCCGTGGTCGCGCGACCCGGCGACACAATCGGGCTTCGCGCATGGCAGGTGGACCAGGACGATGAGGGCTACACGGTCATCGTTGCGCCGCCAGTCACGGTGGAGCTTCGCAACGCTGCCGGCATGGTGCTCGCAAAGACCAAGCTGGGGAAATCGCTCGTGCAGGGTATGGAGGGGCACTTGCGGATCCCCGACGGCCTCGATGAGGTGCTCTCGTTGGTCGCACTCGCTGAGATCGATGGCCGTTCTGTTTCCGTCGAACGAGCGCTTTATGTTCGCGAGTCGATCGAGTCGCGTCTGCCGACGGGCCGCGCGGTCAACGCGTTTCAGGCCTATGAGTTGGGCTTGATGCGTGCCACGGGTTCGAGACGCGCGGCCACAGTGCTCGATCCGCGCGTCGAGGAGGGCGCTTGCGTTCCCGATCTACGGTGCTGGCTCTCGGTTTGGGTAGGCGACCCAGAGGTTGTGGTGCGGGTGCGTTCGGTAGCGGGCGTCCGGGTCGAATCAAACGCCGTCCCGCCCTCGAACGGATTCGCTCGGGTCCCACTGGTCGTTGCAGGCAGTGAAGGGCGCGTCGAAGTGGAGGTCCTCGGTCAGGACGGTGCGATCGTCGCCGCCCGTGAAGTGCGGCTGCCCGTCGTGCCAGGCGGTATCGTAGCGCGGGCATCAGCGACCGATGGGCGCATCGAAGTCGAGTGGGACCAGCTCGGCGGACACGAAGCGGTGCTGGTCGATGTCTTCCAGGGGCGGCGGTGGGTGCGCGCCCTCTCCCTGTCTCCCAGCGATCCTCATCTGCCCGCACTCGGCCCTGGCGTTTGGCGGCTTCAAGTGCGGGCCGATCTCTTCTCCGACAATACGGCGGGCGTGTCGTACGTGGTTGCAGCCGATCCGAAGGGTCCTGGCCGGGCTCGCCAAGCGGCGGATGCCGTCCTCGTCAACGCGGACCGCGAGGGTCTGGATCCGCTCGCCGTAGCGATCATCGACGGTGCGTTCGAACAAACGGATGTCGATGACCTTCTGCGCGCCTTGTTTGCGATACCGAGCTTCGATGTGGTCGCGATCGGAGCAGGCGTGAGCGCCCGCATCGATGTGGACGAAACCCTCGAACGGGAGCAAGAGCTTCGGCGCTGGCAGGCCGCTGCCGCGATTCTACTCATCGGTCTGATGGTCAGCATGGTCTTGCTTCGCGTCGAGCTCCTTGCCCAGGCGCGCGCACGCCGGTTGCTCGACGACTTCGGAGACGAGGCTCCGGCCCCTCGTGGAGGCGCTTCCTCGGGCCGCGGCTTGTGGGCGTTTGTGCTCTTGGTCTTCGTGCTGATGGCGGTCCTCGCGCTCTCCAAGCGTTGGTTTTGACTCTCATTTGCGCGCCTCCCCTCGCCGACCTAGATTGCGTCGGTGTTCAACACCGCCCTGAAAAAGATGCTTGGCACCAAGCATCAACGCGAAGTGAAGCGCATGCAGCCCATGGTCGCTGCGATTTCGGCGCTCGAAGACGAGATCAAGCAGCTGTCCGACGCGCAGCTGCGGGGCAAAACCGCGGAGTTCCGGCAGCAAATCGACAACGGCGCCTCTATTGATGACTTGCTGGTCCCCGCGTATGCCGTGGCCCGCGAGGCCGCCAAACGCGTTCTCGGAATGCGGCACTACGACGTGCAGCTCGTCGGCGGCATCGTGCTGCACCAAGGCAAGATTGCGGAGATGAAGACGGGCGAAGGCAAGACGCTCGTCGCCACGCTTCCCTGCTACTTGAACGGGCTCGCGGGCAAGGGCGTGCACGTCGTGACGGTCAACGACTACCTCGCGAGTCGCGATGCCGAGTGGATGGGCAAGCTCTACGGATTCCTTGGGCTGAGCACTGGCGTCGTCGTTCCGGGGCAAAGCAACCAGGTCAAGAAGCGCGCGTACAGCTGCGACATCACGTACGGCCAGAACAACGAGTTCGGCTTCGACTACATGCGCGACAACATGAAGTTCAGCATCTACGACTACGTGCAGCGTGATCTGAACTACGCGATCGTCGATGAGGTCGACTCCATCCTGATCGACGAGGCGCGTACGCCGTTGATCATCAGCGGCCCCGGCGAGACCGCGAGCGAGAAGTACGAGATGATCAACGAGGTCATCCCGCGGTTGCGCAAGGACGAGCACTACGACCTCGACGAGAAGAATCGCAGCGTGACGCTCACGGAGAACGGCATGGAGGGCGCCCAGGAGCTGCTGGCCGGCCGTGGTCTGCTTGGCGGCGACGGTAACCTCTACGACCCAGCCAACCTCGAGGCGCTTCACATCTTGCAGCAGTGCTTACGAGCGCATGCCCTCTACCATCGCGACCAGCACTACATGGTCACCGAAGACGGTAAGGTGATGATCATCGACGAGTTCACCGGCCGCGTCCTTCCCGGCCGGCGTTGGTCGGACGGCCTTCACCAGGCGGTCGAGGCAAAAGAGCGTGTTCTGATCCAGAGCGAGAATGTCACGCTGGCGACGATTTCGTTCCAGAATCTCTTCCGTCTCTACAAGAAGCTGTCCGGCATGACCGGCACCGCGGACACCGAGGCCACCGAGTTTCACAACATCTACGAGCTCGACGTCATCGTCATCCCGACCAACGAGCCGATCATTCGCGTCGATGCAGAGGACCTGATCTACAAGACCGAGCGTGAGAAGTTCCGGGCGCTTTGCCTGGAAATCGAAGCGTCGCACAAGCGGGGGCAGCCCGTTCTCGTCGGCACGACCAGCGTCGAGAAGTCGGATGCGGTGGCGCACTTCCTCGACCGCCAGGGTGTCCCGCACAACGTGCTCAACGCCAAGCAGCACGAGCGGGAGGCCTACGTGGTCGCGCAGGCGGGCACGCCGGGCGCCGTGACCGTGGCCACCAACATGGCCGGCCGAGGCACCGACATCGTGCTTGGCGGCAATCCTGAAATGCTCGCCAAGATCGAGGTGCTCGAGAACGCTCCGGAGGACGTACTGTCCGACCCCGAACGGCGTGAGGCTGCGATCGCCAAAGCCACCGAGCTCCGCATCACGAAGTGCAAAGAAGACGCCCAGAGCGTCAAAGACGCGGGCGGCCTTCAAATCATCGGCACCGAGCGCCACGAGTCGCGGCGAATCGACAACCAGCTTCGCGGACGGTCGGGCCGTCAAGGCGACGCCGGCTCTTCGCGTTTCTTCCTTTCGCTCGAAGATGATTTGATGAGGATTTTCGCTGGCGACCGCGTCCAAGCGATGATGGACCGTCTCGGGATGGAAGAAGACATTCCAATCGAGCATCGCTGGGTGACAAGTGCAGTCGAGAACGCCCAAAAGAAAGTCGAAGAGCGCAACTTCGACGTGCGAAAGCATTTGCTCGAATACGACGACGTGATGAATCAGCAGCGCAAGAGCATGTACGCGCTGCGAAAGCAGGTCTTGCGCGGCGAGTACCGCACCGTGCCGACCGACGACGAACGCAAGGCTGGCGCAGAGCCGATGCCCTTGGTCGACGAGCTCGACGTCGCGCTCTTGTCGCGCGTGACGAAGGTGATCGAGAACATGGTGAAGTTCCATTCGTATCCGTTGCCGGATGCGGGCCTCACCCAGGACGACGTGCCCGCACACCGCAAGAAGTCGATCGAGTCCGATCTGTCGACGCTGACTGACGTGCGGGTCGAGCTGCTCGAAAAGGACATCTACGTCTGGTTCGGTTGCGCCGTGCCACTGCAGGACTTCCGCAACGACCCGCAGGGCGCCTTCAAACACCTCGAACAAGAGGTCGGCATGTCGCTGAGCGAACAGAAAGAACGCCTGCTCGACTTGGTCGATGAAATCGTCACCACGATGACCGACCACGCGTGCCCGCGCGGCAAGCACTACGAGGACTGGGACCTCGAGGGGCTCGAGCGTGGCTACAAAGAGCAGTTCGCGCTCAGCGCGACCGGGATCCACGAGATCAGCGATCGCGTGGAGCTCCTCCGTAAGCTCTACACCGATGCCGCTGCGGTCATGGAACGCAAGGAACACGAGTTCGGCACCGAGAACTTCCTCCGCTTGTTCCGCGACTTGTATCTGCAAGAGATCGACAAGCAATGGATGGACCATCTGCAGGGGATGGACAGCCTTCGCGATGGCATCGGGCTACGCGGTTACGGCCAGCGCGATCCGAAGAAGGAATACCAGCGCGAGGGCTTCGACATGTACCTGGAGATGGTGCAGAGCGTGAAGTCGTCGGTCACCCTCGGGATGTTCAGCGTCGAGCGTGCCGGCGAGGAAGAGTTGCAGCGGCTCGAGGAGCAACGGCGCCAAGCGACGGAGAAACGCCAGCGGCAGATTCGAGCGAGCCATCAGGGCGAAGGCCCGGGCGGTGGTGGCCAGCAGCAGCCTGGCCTCAGCAGGCAGGCCCGCAGGGCAGCGGCAAGGCGAGGCCGGCGCGCCGGTGGAGCGGCTCAGGGAGCGCCGCCTCCGCAGCAACCCGCTGCAGTGCAGCAAGCCACCGTCAAGCGCGACCATCCCAAGCTCGGTCGCAACGACCCGTGCTACTGCGGCAGCGGCAAGAAGTATAAGAACTGCCACTACCGCGAAGACCAGGCCGCAGCCTCGCCGCAGTAACCCCCATCTGGTAAGAGGCACGCCATGAGCGAACGGGTGAAGGGATTTCGCTTCGCTGGCGTGCACGGCGGAGTCAAAGCAGGTGACGCATTGGACTTGGGGTTGGTCTTTGCAGACGAGCCCGCAGTCGCCGCCGGGGTCTTCACGAGGAACCGCGTGCGCGCGGCGCCGGTCGTGGTCAGCGAGCGCCGCCTGAAGAGCGGGCTTTGTCAGGCGATCCTGGTGAATAGCGGCAATGCGAACGCGTGTACCGGCAAGCAGGGGCGGCAAGCGGCGTTGGCATTGACCCGGGCCGCCGCAGCGTCGCTGCGTGTTCGGGCAGCGCTCGTCGTCCCCGCTTCGACCGGCGTCATCGGCGTGCAGCTTCCGCAGGAGAACATCGCGGAGGCGATCCCAGCGCTCGTCGCGGATCTGTCCGAGGCGGGTGCCACACGGTTCGCACGCGCCATCCTGACCACCGATCGTGGAACGAAGGTCGCGCAAGCCGAGGTCAAAGTTGGGCGAACGACGTGCCGCGTGCTCGGCATCGCCAAAGGTGCTGGGATGATTCACCCGAACATGGCGACGACGCTTGCCTTCGTGGCCACCGATGCCCCGTTGCGGCGGGCCACACTGTCGAGGATCCTACATCAGTCGACGGAGCTCACGTTCAATCGCGCGACGGTCGACGGCGACACCAGCACCAACGACTCGATCTACGTCCTTGCATCGGGCGCGGCGACGAATCGCATCGTCGACGAAAAGAGCACGGCAGGGCGACGGTTCGCTCAGGCGCTCACCGAGGTGCTCGAGGCGCTGGCGAAAAAGATTGTCGCAGACGGAGAGGGCGCGGAGCATCTGGTTCGAATCGAGGTTCGCGGGGCGCGGACCAACGGGGACGCGGTGCAAATCGCCCGCACGATCGCCGGGTCCCAACTCGTCAAGACCGCACTGCACGGTTGCGACCCGAACTGGGGCCGCATCCTCGCGGCGGCAGGCCGATCGGGGGCACGTTTCAATCCTGATCACGTCTCGATGGAAATCGGCGATGTTTCGATTTTCGAGCGTGGGATCTCGGTCATGACCTCAAAAATCGAGGCCAAAGCCGCAGCGACCATGAAGCGACCCGAGTATGCGATCTCGGTGGCGGTCGGCGCAGGGCGCGGCTTTGGTCATTATTGGACCTGTGACCTCGGTCACGAGTACGTTCGGATCAACGCCGATTACCGGACGTGATTCAAACGATGCTGCGCAAAACGATTCTTCTTTGTGCCATGCTCTTCGCGATTCACGCGACGGCTGGCGCCGACGACAACAACAGTCCCGCCGAGGGTGAACCAGCTGCCAAGCCGGCGAAGCCCGAACGTCTGTGCATCAAGAGCGAGAAGCTCGAGGGCGTAGCGAGGCACTTGGCCGACCTTCAGCACATTCCGCCATCCCCGGAGCTGATTCGCACCGCTCGTGAGGCAGGGGTCGATGCGAATCCGGTCTATGCGAAGTTTGGTGTCACCGGGGAGTTCGACAGCTTCAAGATGTGGCTGGAAGATCTCAAAGAGGCCGCGGACGCGCCTCTGATCTGTGGGCGCGCCCGATCCGGAGAGCGCATCGTTCTCGTCGCCGCTGTCCGGGCCGGCACACTCGAGCTCGTTGGCAAGAATCGCCTCCACGCCGAGGTCATCCAAGATTTCCGCGATCCTTACCTGGTGGTGCGCGACGCCAAAGGCTCCTCGCGACGCATCTCGGTGGACGGAGGCGACTACGGGGCGACGATTTCGCTCCCGCTCGAGTGGGACCGTCCGCTTTTCGTGCAGCTGGTTGCGACGGGGCCGAGCGGGCCGCGTCCGGTCGCGGAGCGCTGGGTCGGCAAGATTCCGCAAGCCGAACCCATTCGCGGTGGATCACAGTCGCCGGAGGCGTGGCTGATGCAGCTCCGCCGTGCAGCCGGAGCGCGTTCGTTGCGATCGAATCGCTTGTTGAGCCGAGAGGCGACGAACCACGCACAAACGGTGTGTGACTCGGGGAAGTTCGGCCACGATCTCGACGCGGCCGGCGACCCTGAAGCTCGACTGCTCAAACGCGGCATCGAAGCGCGCGTCATCGGTGAGGCCGTCGCGCGTGCGGCAACGATGCGGGACGCGCTCCATGCGATCGAGGACAGCCCGAGCCATCGACTGACGGTCACCGACCCGCGGTTCACCGACGCCGGCTACGGCAAGGCCAAAGACGGAAAGGGCCGCACGTGCGCGGTCATCCTGTTGGCGTCGTGGCCGCGCAAGGTGCCCTGAGCTCAGGGCGCCACGGAGACGCGCTCTTTGACTCGGTTGGAGCTCGCCTGGTACGCGACCACGAGAACTTGCGCGAGTGCCATCCCCGCGACGATCGTTCCGACGACGCCCGCAAGGATCGCGGCGATCGTCGGCCCCTGGATGGTCACCTCTACGCCCGGAACCGGCCAGACCTCGCTTGCGACGAGGAGGCCTAGGTGCACCCCATACAGGACCAGTAGCGCCACGGCCCAGACGTGGGAGCCGCCACGGGTGCTGCTGTCCATGAACGCCATCAGCGAGAGCAGGGCGAGCAGGCCGAACGTCATGTGCGTGCTTGCGGGCCCCCAGGACTGCCAATCGCCTTCGAGCGTGACGAGGCTCTCATGGCCTCCTGAGAGGAAAAACCAGGCCCCCAAGGCCAGGACACCCAGCGTCACCACGACTCGGGCAAGGCGAGCACCCCGATAGTAAGCTCGGAAAAGCAAGCTCCCGCTGAGGAGGATGGTCGCCCCCGCGAGGATGATCCCTTCAGGGGCAACACCCTGCAGCGTTTGCTGCCAGAGCCCGACCCCCGTTGCGATCGAGCCAACCAAGAACAGCGCAATCGCGCGGCCGCCGTACGACATTGGCGTCAAAGCCAGCGTCACCGTCGCGATCAACAGCGCCAAGGCCACAAGTGTCAACCGATGTAAGCCGCCTGCGAGCAGCACACCGGTTGCACCGGCAACGGTCAGCACCACCGTCGCGCGGCGTAGCGCTTTTTCACCGGGAGTCGACGGACGCATTTGTTCGCGCAGCAGGTCCGAGGCAAGGATCGGTGGCCCCGGCGGAATGGGGACGTGCGGCAGGCTCGTGTCCCGATCCGGGGCGGATGCCCGAGGCTCCTGCCGTTCCTGGTCGGCCGCCGCAGGGTCTTCCTTACGCTCGCTCGCCGTTCCGTTCTTCTTTCGACGAAGCGGCAAGACTGGCGCGGGTTCGCTTCGTGGTTCCCGCTCGCGAATCGCGGTGCGGTTGAGGCCGGTATCCGGGGGCTCCGTCAGCTCGGGGTCGGAGAGCGCAACCGCTGCCATTGCTCGCGCCGACGTCCCCGTGCCGCTCGATGGTAGGAACGTCCCACTCATGCGGTCGTGCGCGGTCTGTACGCCACTCAGTTTCGACTCGCGTGCAATGGGCACCACGGGCTTCCCGCCGGGGACCGGCTCACCACACGTGCCGCAGAAAGCATCCGTTCTCAGCACACTACCGTTGCAACTATTGCACTTGGGCATCGAGTCCGGCCTGTCCGGTTGCTCAGATCATACGCACGATGGACCAGGTACTTCAACCGGCGCAGTAGGGAGATGTGTGCCTATCGCCGTTTGCCGCCCCGTGTTGCGCCAACCACGACAATCGGGTGCGCGTCTATGACAGAAATGTCCTACCGATAGCCTCGGTCGCGAAGAAAAGCCCTGGTTTTTCAGCTGCTCCGGAGTTGGCATCGCGATTGCAGTGTACCCAGTCGCTTGCTTAAGACCCTCGTCGCGCACTTTCCAGCTTGCCCGGCATCCGCGTGGCGATGGGTCGTCTTAACTTACTTGCTCTAGCTTTTTCACTGTAGCATCGATTCTTGAGTTTGAAATGGGTCACCGATTGGTGGCCCATTTTGCTTTTAATCGTGAAATCCCTATAAAAAGAACGGCCCACCCCGAGGGGGCAGGCCGCACGCATAGGGTCGTCGAGGCTCTCTAACCGACGTCCTGTAGGGCATCCTTGGCCCAAAGCTTCTGTTTCTTGAGTTGCTGGAGCTCCAGCTCCTCGCTCGGAGTGAGACTCAACCGGCCATCGAGTGCGTTGATGCGCTCTGCGAGCTGAGCATGCTTCTTTTCGAGATGCGACTTCTGTCGTTCTACTGGGATGATTCGAGCGTGGTGCTTGGACATGTCACCTCCGGGTTCCTGACGGGGTTCACAAGTTAGCCAAGCTAATCAGGGAGACTGCAAAGCCTCCACCTATCTCTATCCTAAGGATCTGAGCGCTAATGATCAATCCCACTTTCAGCGAAATTGTGGTTGCCTTGTGTACCGACCTTCGCCGTGAATACTAAGCCCTTGGGAGCGTTCAAGACGTTGATGAGCTGGAGAGTTGGGGCGATAGGTTTGGGTTTTGCACTGCTTGCGCTTGGCGGCAGGGGCGTGGCTCAGGAGGGCGAGCCACTCGATCCGGCTGTGGTTCTCGGCCTGGTGCAGTCGTTCTACGACCAAACCAAGACGCTTCAGGCCGAGTTTGAGCAGACTCGCTACACCCGGCTCTACGATCGTTACGATCGCGCCAAAGGCAAGGTCGTGTTCAAGAAGCCCGGCATGATGCGTTGGGACTACGCCCAGCCCAACGGGCAGGTGTTTGTCAGCGACGGCAAGAAGCTGTTGATCTACCAGCCGCCCGAGGAAGGCGAAAAGAGGGGGCAGCTCATCGAGCGTGCTGTCGACGAGGATCAGCTCCCATCCGCGTTTTCGTTCCTGATCGGCAGCGGGAAGCTCGACAAGGACTTCGAAGTCCGGCTCCTCGAGCACGGCAACGAGAAGTTCAAAGACGGATACGTCCTGCAGCTCATCCCGCGCCGGCCCACCCCCAACTATGAGCAGCTGGTCTTCTACGTGCGCACACTGACTCACGGCGGCAAGCGCGCGGGCGTCGTCCAACGCGTCCTGATCATCGATTCGGCTGGCAACCGTAACCGCTTCGACTTCTCCAAAATCAAGTTCAACCGGGACGTGCCCGACAGGCGCTTCAGCTACCGCCCGCCGAAGGGGACCGACAGGGTCACACCCTGAGCGTCTGCCCGGCCGCGTGTTCGGCGCGAAGTTGCCGGATCGCTTGGCTGAGGGCCGCCCGGTCGTTCGGGGGGACGAGTAGCGCGTCGGCGTGATCCCGCGTGTGTTCGGCAATTGCGCCCGCTTCGGTGGCGATGATGGGGAGGGCGCGTGCCCTCGCTTCGAAGAGCACCGTCGGGAGGCCGTCTTGCGGGCGGGACGGGACCACGATGGCGTCGCAGGCGCGCAGAAGCGCTTCTTTTCGCTCACCGGTGACCCAGCCCTCGAAGGTCGCGTTGACCGCGAGCTGTTGCGCGAGGAACTGAAGCTTGCGGCGTTCCGGACCGTCCCCGGCGACGCGAACGCTGATCGGCTCGGGCAATGCCGCGACCGCGTGCAGGAGCTGGTCGATACCTTTGACAGGTACGAGGCGTCCCAAACAGAGCAGGGTGAAGCCTTCGATGCCGAGACGGCGACGCAGCTCTGCGCGACTCTCGGGCAGCGGGATCGGTAGCTCGACGGGCATGGGGCCGACATGGGCGGTTACGAGCGACTGGTCGAGACTCGCCGTTTCGAAAAAGACATCGCGGAGCGCCTCGCTCAAGAACCACATCGACGTGGCGCCTGCGGCGATCCCCCGAGCGATTGCCCCACCCCCTGGCATCTTGGAGAGCCAACGGATGTCCGTTGCGTGGCAAATGCAAAGATGCGGGCGGCCCGCCGCCGTCTGGGAGCCGACCCAGCCACTCGGAATGCACCACGAGCTGACCAACGCATCACAGTCGGTGAGTTGTTGCCCAGAAGCGCGGGAGAGCGCAACAGAAAAGCTCGCGGCCCCCGCCCACCTTGCCGGCTGCAACCGCACGTTGTCCGGTGCGCCGCTGCCATAGAACGTCTGTTGCCAAGCACGCGGTCGAGCGTACGGTACCCAGCTGACTTCGATTCCAGGCCACTGGGGGACCGGGCCAGGGCGCCGCGGCTCGGGGGCCAAGACCCGAACTGTATGACCGTGTTCGACCAGCCTGCGCGCCATGGTCAGGAGGAACACACCGGTGCAGTCACCCTCGAAGCGCGGAAAGCCAGTTGTGAGGAGGCCGATCTTCATGACCGGCGCGCCTTACTCCACGGTGACGGTCTTGGCGAGGTTGCGCGGTTGGTCGACATCGGTGCCCTTGTGATCCGCCACGCAGTACGCGTAAAGCTGCAGGGGCACGACCGTGACGAACGGGGTGAGCGCCTCGTGCGTTGCGGCGACCTCGACGAAACGATCGCAGAGGGCCTGCGCCTGCGTGTCGCCAACGGTCGTCACGCCAATGATCTTCGCTTCGCGAGCCCGCGCCTCTTGCATGTTGCTCGACACGCGATCGTAGTGTCGGTCTTTGGGCATGAGCACCACGACCGGTACGTGTGCATCGAGTAACGCGATGGGCCCGTGCTTCATCTCGCCTGCGGCGTAGCCTTCGGCGTGGACGTAGGAAATCTCCTTGAGCTTGAGAGCGCCTTCGAGCGCCATCGGGAAGCTCAGACCGCGGCCGAGGAAGAGCACATCTCGAGCTTCGGAGAAATCACGCACGATGTCGGTGACCATCAAGTGCGTCTCTCGTAGCCGCTCCGCGATCACATGTGGGATCCGCGCCAGCCCCTCGATCAGCTCGGTGGCCTGCGCGTCGTCGATCGTTCCACGCCTCCGCCCGAGCCAGATGCTGAACATCAACAGGTTGGCAAGCTGAGTCATGAAACACTTGGTCGAGGCGACGCCGATTTCCGGCCCAGCGTGCGTGTAGAAGCTTGCATCAGCCATGCGCGGGATCGCGCTACCATTGACGTTGGCGATCGCGAGGACCTTGGCGCCGCGTTCCTTGGCCTCTTTGGCGGCCATGAGGGTGTCGATCGTCTCGCCGGACTGACTCACGGCGATCACCAGGTCGCCTTCACCGACGACAGCGTCGCGACCGCGAAACTCGCTTGCTAGCTCCGCGATCGTTGGCATCTTTGCAAGCTCTTCGAGCCAGTACCGTCCCGCGATGGTCGCGTGATGGCTGGTTCCGCAGGCCAGAAGGATCACGCGGTTGATGCCTTTGGCATCGTCTTCGCTCAGGCCGATCTCGGGCGTCATGATGTCGGCGCTCTCGCGGTCGAGACGGCCGCGCAGGGTGTCTTCGAGCGCGCGCGGCTGCTCGAAGATCTCCTTCAGCATGAAGTGTTTGTAGCCGGCCTTCTCGGCCATGACTGGCGACCAGGATATGTTCCGCGGGCGCCGGCTCAGGGGAGTGCCGTCGAGCTTTGTAAGCGTGAAGCCCTCGGCTTCGAGCACGGCGATCTCGCCGTCTTCGAGAAACACCATCCGGTTGGTGTACGGAAGCAGCGCCGGAATGTCGCTCGCACAGTACGTTGCGCCATTGGAGACACCGATCACGAGAGGGGATGCGTTCTTCGCTACCACGAGGCGGTCAGGCTCTTTCTCGGAGAGGACCGCGATTGCGTAGGCGCCTTCCACATGTTCGAGCGACCGGCGAATCGCAGTCACCAGGTCGTGCCCCGCTTGGATTTCACGGTGAATCAAATGGGCGATAATTTCGGTGTCGGTGTCGCTCGACATCGTGAAGCCGCCCGCCTCTAGCTCGCTGCGCAGCTCCAAGTGATTTTCGATGATGCCGTTGTGTACGACCGCGATGGGGCCAGCGACGTGCGGGTGCGCGTTGACTTCCGAAGGGCGGCCATGGGTAGCCCACCGGGTGTGCCCGATCCCAACCGTGCCGGGGAGGCCTTTTTGGGCGAGCGCCTTCTCGAGGTTGCGGAGCTTACCGACCGCACGGACGATCTGGATGCCGTCGTCCGCGTGGACGGCGAGTCCCGCAGAATCATAACCCCGATATTCTAGACGCCGAAGCCCGTCGAGCAGGATAGGCGTCGCCTCTTCGGCACCTACGTGACCGACGATTCCGCACATGTTTTGACTCTAATCGATGGGACCGCGCTTCGCACCAGTAGCGCCAACATTTGGTCGCTTGTCGTCGAACTCAGCTTTGACCTCGCCATCCGGGGAGACCACGGTCACCGGCCCGAACTGCTGAAGCGACTGCGCGAAATCCGCCGCTTGCCCGACGATTACAACCAAGGACTCGTCCGGCCGGATGTAGTTACGCGCGACGTACTGCGCCTCGGATGCGCTGGTTTTTCGGATCGCTTGGCGGTACCGGTCCCAGTAGTCGTCGGGCAGACCGAAGGTCCGGAGCTCGACTACGAGCTCGGAGAGCTTGCCTGGGGTGTCGACCTTGAGTGGGAAGGAATCGCTCAAGTAGCGCTTCGCGTTGACCAGTTCCTCTGGCTCGGCCTGCTCGAGGTGAATGCGTTCGAGGTGCTCGAAGAAGGCGCCGATCGCTTCGTTGGTGACCTCGGTCCGGACCGAGGCATAGGCCACGAACGGGCCTATATCGACGCGCTCGCCAATGGAGCTGTACGCGCCGTACGTCAGGCTCCGCCGCTCACGGAGGTCCATGAAGAGCCGGGACGCCGCCGAGCCTCCGAGCACCTGGTTCGAGACCATGAGAGGGATCCACTCGCGGTTGGCGCGCGCGATGGCCAGGTTGCCTATGTAGATGACCGACTGCACCGACCCCGGGCGATCGACGACCAGGATGTTGCGGTTGGTGGGCCTGGGTGGCTCTCTGTAGGTCGGAGCGGAGCGCTTGCCGGCGTTCCAGGATCCGAGTGCCTTTTGTGCTGTCTCGGCCACTCGGTCGGGGTCGACATCGCCGGCGACGACCAGGAACGCGTTCTTGGCGACGAAGTGCTCGCGGTGCCACCGCACCAAGTCTTGCCGACGGACCCTCTTCACCGCCCGCGGAGTGGTATCGACCGTCCCGTAGGGATGCTGGCCGTACAGCTGGCGATAGAAGGTACGCCGAGCGATATACCGGGGCTCCCGCTCCGAGAGCGCCAAACGATCGAGCTCGCGCCGCTTGAGCTTCTCGAGCTCTTTGTTGCTGAACGCAGGCGTGCCCGCGACCTCGGCGAGGATGGCCATGACGACGTCGAAGTGCTCGGCAAGCGCGCGAACGCCGATGTAGGTGTTCTCTTCATCCGAGCTAGCCCAGAGATCAGCGCCGAGGAACTCGATCTCCTCGGCGATCTCTGCGCTCGACCGCTTCGTCGTGCCCTCCTTGAGCATTTGAGCGACCAAGCCGGTCAGGCCGGGGAGCTTTGGCGGATCGGATTCGCCGCCGCTGCGGATGACGAGCGTCGCGTAGACGACCGGGAGTTGATCGGTGGCGATGGTATTGAGCTGCAGGCCGTTATCGAGGGTCGACACCTGCACTGGTGGAAGCGACATGTCCTTCGCCTCACTGGGCAAAGGCGGAAGCTCACGCTGCGCTTTCTCTTGGGCGTCCTTCGCTGTTTCGGACTCTGCGCCCGCGCTCCCTTTGGAACCGCCGCATGCGCCCAGAGCTAACGCCGCGCACAGGCTCACGGCGAGCAGCGCGACCAAGCGGAATCGAAGCCACATCTTCATTTCTCCTCCGAAGCCGGCGCCGCGCCTGGCAAGACTTCCAGCACGGTGCGATTGGTCGCATTGAAGTAGGTGCCTGCCGCGCGCCTGATGTCCTCGATCGAAACCGCGAGGTAATGATCGAGCTCTAGCTTGAGCAGGTTCGCGTCGCCCCAGTAAAGCTCGTACTCCGCGAGGCGCTGTGAACGCGCCATGTTGGACTGGAGCCCAAACACGAACGCCGCGTGGATTCGGTTCTTGGCCTTTTGGAGCTCGCGAGCCGTCACGCCGTCGTTGGCGATTGACTCGATCTCGGCGAGGATGACTGCCTGCGCTTTCTTGGGAGCGTGGCCGCTTGCCATCACCGCCCACACGGAGAAGAGATCGGGCCCGCGCCGGTCATCGGTGCCGACAGCGATGTCCTGGCAGATCTCCTTCTGCTTGACGAGTGTTTGATAGAGGCGGCTCGACTCGCCGTCGCCCAGCACCATCGCGAGTATTTCCAGGGCATAGTGCTCGGGCGTGCGGCTCGGCGGGATGTGGTACCCGAGGTGGAACGCAGGGAGCGTGGCGTTCGCATCGTACATCGTCTCGGTGCGTTCCTCGGTCTGTTCGGGCGGCGCGGGCTCGGCGTAGGCTGGCGTTTGGCGGGCCGGGATATCGCCGAAGTACTTCCGCGCCAATTGTATGGCCTCGGCGGTGTCGAAGTCGCCGCTGATGCTCAGCACCGCGTTGTTGGGCGCGTAGTGCGTGTCGAAGAACGCTTGGACGGCTTCGAGGGGCGCGTCGATCAAGTCCTGCATGTCACCGATGGTCGAATGGGCGTACGGCCAGTAGTCGCCGTAGGCGAGCTCATTGATGCGCAGCATGCTCGGGATGTACGGTTGGTTGTCGATCCGCTGGCGGCGCTCTTCCATGACCGTCATCCGCTGGTTCTCGAAGTTCTCCTGCGTGATCGCGAGCGACCGCATCCGGTCGGCTTCGAGCCACAGCCCGAGCGCAAGCTCGTTCGCCGGCAGGGTTTCGAAGTAGTTCGTACGGTCGTTGCTCGTGGTTCCGTTCGCGCTGCCACCACGGTTGATGATGAGACTGAAGTGCTCGCCTTTGCCCACGTTGGCCGAGCCCTGAAACATCATGTGCTCGAACAGATGTGCGAAGCCCGAGCGCCCCTTGACCTCGTTGCGCGATCCCACGTCATAGTAGACCGACACCGCGACCGTAGGGACGGTCTGGTCTTGGTTGATGACGATGCGAAGGCCGTTGTCGAGCGTGGTGCGGCTCACCTGCAGGTTGGAGAGGGCAGCCGTGCTTTGCTCGGCAACCGCGTGCCCCCCTTGGACGAGGGTTGCGGCGGCGACCAGCACCCCTATTGCTGTACCCATGAAAATCCGGTGCATCTGACTCCCATCAACACGAGAAACGCGGAAAAGCTTCCAGGTCGCTACCACATCCGCTCCGGAGGGCAAAGCGGTTGACGGGCCACGCGGTTTTGCGGACACTCCCCGACCCGCATGACTGCCGCAGTCTTATCGATCGGTACCGAGCTCACCCGTGGTGAGTTGGTCAATACCAATGCCGCGTGGTTAGGCGAGGAGCTGACCAAGCTCGGCTTCGACGTCGTCGAGCACGCCACGGTCGATGACGATTTGGATCGAATCGTGACGCTCATACGCAGCTTTGCCGACGAGCATCGCGTCGTAATTGTCACGGGCGGACTCGGGCCGACCTCCGATGACCTCACCACCGCGGCGGCCGCCAAAGCGGCAGGCGTCCAGCTCGTCCGCGACGAAAGTGTGGTCGAAGGGATTCGGCAGAAGTTCAAGGCGTTCGCGCGGGTGATGCCGGAATCCAATGCGAAACAAGGCGACTTCCCCGAAGGCGCGGACGTTTTATCGAACCCCGCAGGTACTGCGCCCGGGTTTGCGATCACCTTGGGCCAGGCACGCTTCTTCTTCATTCCGGGCGTGCCCCGCGAAATGAAGCACATCTTTCGCGAATCGATCGTGCCGGCCATTGCCTCGCTTGCCGAACCGCGAACCCATCAGGTGCACCTGCGGACGTTTGGCATGACCGAGTCGGGGGTCGCCGAGGTGCTTGGCGGCCTCGAGAAAGCACACGAAGGGCTGACCCTCGGCTACCGCGCACACTTCCCCGAGATCGAGGTGAAGGTTCACGTGCGCGCCGATTCGGCGGCCGAAGCCGAGCGGCTCGCGGGCTTGATCGCCGACGAGGTCCGCGCGCTCCTCGGTGATGCCGTGTTTGGCGGCCGCAGCGATTCCTTTGCAGAGGTCGTTGGCAAGGCTCTTCGTGACGCGGGCAAGACCCTCGCGGTGGCTGAGTCGTGCACGGGCGGGCAGGTGGGCGAAATGCTGACCCGCATTCCTGGCGCCTCGGACTATCTGCTGCTCGACGCGGTCGTGTACGCCAACAGCGCCAAAGAAGCGGTGCTCGGGGTGAGCCCGGAGGTGCTGAGCGTCCATGGTGCGGTCAGCTCGGAGACGGCCGCCGCGATGGCGGAGGGGGCGCTGCGGGTGGTCGGTGCAGACATCGCCGTGTCGATCACCGGCGTTGCGGGGCCTGGCGGCGGCACCGAGGACAAGCCCGTAGGGACCGTGTGGTTTGGCCTGGCGCGCAAGGGCGAGCCGACCGTCACCAAGCACCGGAAGCTTCCTTGGGGACGAGATCGCGTTCAAACCTTGTCGGCCTATGTCGCGCTCGAGCTCGTCCGGCGTGCGGTTCTAGGGCGCGACCTCAATCTCTTGGGGCGGTGATCCACTCTCGCCGCCGGGGGCTGGTCGGGGTAGGGTGCGGTCCTATGCAGGTCCGGGGGGCCTCATCGGGCACTTTCCCGATCACAAACTTGACTACCGCAAGGAAGCCGACTAGACGGATGTTCAGGTACTTTCACTCAAAGGAATCCGCTCCATGGCAGACTCGAATCGCGAAAAAGCCCTCAACCTAGCCCTCGGAACTATTGAGAAAGCTTACGGAAAAGGAGCGATCATGCGCATGGGGGATGCCGCTGCCAACCTCGGGGTGCCGGTGATTTCGAGCGGCACGATTTCCCTCGATCTCGCCTTGGGCGTTGGAGGATATCCGCGGGGCCGCATCGTCGAGATCTATGGGCCGGAGTCGAGCGGCAAGACGACTTTGACCCTCCATGCGATCGCCGAGTGTCAGAAAAAAGGGGGCATCGCGGCCTTCATCGACGCCGAGCACGCCCTCGACCCCAGCTACGCTCGCAAGCTAGGGGTGAATGTCGACGAGCTCCTGGTCAGCCAGCCCGACTACGGCGAGCAGGCCCTCGAGATCGCCGACACCCTCATCCGCTCGTGCGCGGTCGACATCATCGTCATCGACTCGGTGGCGGCCCTGGTGCCCCGCGCGGAGCTCGAAGGGGAGATGGGTGACACCCACGTCGGCTTGCAGGCGCGCCTGATGAGCCAGGCGCTCCGAAAGCTCACCAGCACCATCCAGAAGAGCAACGCCACTCTCTTCTTCATCAACCAGATCCGCATGAAGATCGGCGTGATGTTCGGGAGCCCCGAAACGACCAGCGGTGGCAACGCGCTCAAATTCTACGCGTCGCAGCGTCTCGACATTCGCCGCATCGGCACGATCAAAGTCGGTGACACTGCGGTCGGCAACCGTTGCCGTGTCAAGGTCGTCAAAAACAAGCTCGCCCCGCCGTTCCGTCTGTGCGAGTTCGATATCCTTTTCGGCAAGGGCATCAGCCGCACCGGCGACGTGCTCGACCTCGGCGTCGAGGCAGACATCATCAACAAGTCGGGCGCCTGGTACAGCTACGGTGAAGAGCGCGTCGGGCAAGGTCGCGATAACGCGCGCACCTTCCTCGAAGAGCATCCTGACATTCTTGCGAAGGTCGAACGCCAGCTGCTTCAGAAGCACGGGCTCATCAAAGAAGACACGCCTGCAGAGCCGAAGGCCGAAGCCAAGGCACCGGCGGCTCCGCCTCTCAAAGCGGCTGCTAGCAAGCGAGCCCGGCCTAACTGAACCCCTTTTCCGGGGTGCCGCGAAAAGGCTCCAAACTGCTGGAATCAAACAGCTTTGGCCAAAAGTAGGCATTGACTTTCGGGTCTGCTTTTGCTATAGAGATTACGTGCATGTAGTTAGTTGCACACTCGACGGCGAATCACTTCTCGCCCGCGCTCCCGGCGCGGGTTTTCGTCGTTTTTGACTCAGTGCACTCAAGGGAGACTTATCTCATGAGCTTCAGCGTAGGCGACAAAGCAGTTCATCCGGCCCACGGCGTCGGAGAAATCACGCAAATCGAGGAGCGGTTGATCGGTTCCGACAAAATCGACTTCTACACCCTCAAGCTTCTGAACGGGAAGGCGGGCACCATCCGAGTCGCTTTGAACGCCGTCGACCGAGTCGGTCTTCGTCAGGTAATGTCGCGAAGCGCTGCCAAGACCGTGCTTGCTGAGCTGAAGAAGGACGAGATGGCGGTGACCTCCCAGCCCTGGAACCGGCGCTACCGCGAGTACACCGAAATGCTCAAGAGCGGCTCGCCGATCAAGGTCGCCAAGGTCTTGCGCGACTTGTCGAAGGTGCGCGCTGACAAGGGCGAGCTCAGCTACGGCGAGAAAAAACTGATGGAGCAAGCCCGCAAGCTCCTAATCACCGAGCTGGCCCTAGCCCGCCGCGTCCGAGAAGAGACAATCGAGCGCGACCTAGAAGCCATCCTGAACTAGTTTGCGGATCTTTTCGCCTGTGGTCGGCTTACCTCCTCGGTCACTCCCTGCGAGGTACTGATGTACCTCTCAGTCGTTCCCTGCGGGGGCGCTCGACCACAGACGAAAATCTCTCGCACACTAAGTAAGGGGAGAGTCCCCTTTTCGATGGGTTAGCGTGAGGCTTTTTCTTCGTGGCCGGATTGAGCGAACCGGCTCGAGAGCTCGGTGAAGAGGGCTCGGAGGGGGACTTCGCGTAGCACTAGACCTACCAACAGGTGGTAGAGGACGTCACCGGCTTCCGAGGCGACGCGCTCATCGGATTCTTCGATCAGCGCCTTGCCCAACTCGGCTGCTTCCTCGCGGAGCTTGGCGTCGACCTTCGTTGGACCCGCGTCCAGCAATGATTTGGTGTAGCTCTTCCCGGCATCCGAGGCTTTGCGCTCCTGTAGCGTGCGCTCAAGGCGGAGTAGGGTGGGTGCCGCGCTGTCGCTGCCCGCGTCGATTAGATCGCCGTCGGGGTCCAAACGGCGAAAGAAGCAGGTCTGTGCGCCGGTGTGGCAGGACGGGCCGGCGGGATCGACCAGGTAGATCAGCGTGTCGCCGTCACAGTCGATCCATACGCTGCGGACTCCTAACGTGTTCCCGCTGCTCTCGCCCTTCTTCCAGAGCTGTTGCCGCGAGCGGCTGTAGAAGTGGGCAACACCGGTTTCCAGTGTGCGCTCGACGGCCGTTTCATCCGCGTACGCCATCATCCGCACCTCCCCGGTCTCCGCGTCCTGCGCGATGACAGCGACGAGGCCCTGAGAGTCGTATTTGAGGGCGGAGAGGGGCATGTGCCGGGATTACGCCAGGTCCGAGCGCTCTGCAACCGAGGGGCCCACACGTGCCCTTGCCCGTGAGTCTCGAGCCTCGAGTGCGAGTGTCGGCGCCGACGTACCACCCGAGCCTCGGGCCGTGGGCCCCGGGTCGCGAGCCCCAGATCTCAAGCCTCGCGGCTCGGGTCGGGTCGGGGATCGAGTCCTGAGACCCGAGACCCGAGGCCCGAGTGCCGGTGCCAGTGCCGGTGCCAGTGCCAGTGCCAGTGCCAGTGCCAGTGCCAGTGATTAGTGCCTGATGCCCATGAGCGCTTCGAGCGTATCCCTCAGTCCCGTCACGTTGCTTGGGCTCACATGCGCCGAAGCCCCTGCTTCGAGTGCGGCCTGCTTGTCGGCTTCATCGCCAGCTAACAAGACCGCGCGGACGTGTTGAGTGTTGTCGCCGCGTTTGAGTGCTTCGATGATCTCTGCGCCTGAGAGGTGGCCGACCTTCGCGCCTAGCACGACGGCGTCTGGGGGCTGCTCACCGATCTGGAGCAAGCCTGTCAGCGGATCGGGGTAGTCCACGATTTCGAACGTGGTTCGTAGTGTGGATAGAACCCGATCCTTGCCGCGCATTCCATCAACGAAGAGCGCAACGCGGGGGCGCTCCGCTTCTAGCTCCTCGGGGATCGGGTAGCCGTACTTGCGCAGGAAATCGAGGACATGTGGGCGTCGAAAACGCAGATGACGTCCGGGCGTTCGGAAGTGCGGAATCTGACCTCGATCGGCCCAGTTGTGGATCGTCTTCAAATCGACCTGGCAGAAGCGCGCGATCTGCGATGCCGTGAAGAGACCCTCGGACTTCTGCGCGTCGGCCACCATCTCTCTTGGGTAGCGGTTCCGTTCCCACGGAGACAAGGGATATCTTGAAAAATCTGGAAAAACTGTAGCCTAGCGAACACGCTAAGGCGCGTCGCGCCAGACGCCGTTGTCGAACACCATGCGCGTCGCGCCCGGCAGCACGGGGTCACTCTCGGGGTGTTCGGGGTCGCCCGGCAGTGCCAGGAACCAGCCATCGGTGCCAGTGACGAGTCGCGGCCGGACCAGCGGCGGCTTTCGCGAAAGGGCATCGGCGATCACCGACTTCGCGTCGTCGAACTGCGCGAGCCAATCCAAGGTTCGTACGGTCGGCGGCGCCAACTTGATTCGGCCGGCAACCATGTCTTCGATTGCGCCGGCCGGGCGGAGCCAAGTTGCCGACGTCGTTTCGGTGCCGTCGTGTGATGCGGTTTGATCTTCGGGCACCACGGCGACATAGAACCGTGTGTCGAAGCGGCGGCTCTCCATTTTGGGCGTGATCCACCGCGCGTACGGCGTCAACGCCCTCGAGTCGATTTTCATGTCGATTTCGCTGGCGAGCTCCGAAAACGAAGCGCCGCCGTGGAGTCGTTCACGAGTTGCTGACAAGTCCACGCCCGCAGCGGCGTCCGCCAACAGCACGCCGGCTTCTTCGAACGTTTCTCGCACCGCAGCGACCAGCAGACCCAGTCCGATCTCCGGGTCGGTCTCGCCGAGCGCCGCGGTGATCTCTTCGGTTGGCCGGTCGACCCTGGCGCCCCAGCTCGGTTCCGCATCGCTCGGGTCGACCTTCCCGCCGGGGAATACGTGCGCGCCGCCCATGAATCCGCTTTGATGGTGTCGGCAGAGCAGGAACGTCTCCAGGCCTTCATCGGCTTCGCGCAGAATGATGACCGTCGAAGCGTCTCTGATGGGTTTGTCAGGCGTATCGCCGCTCATGACCTGCGGGATATCAGGACGTGTGTCGTCGACACGCCGATCGCGTTCGCGATACGCGCCAGCGTCTCGAGCGAAGGGGTGTGCCGCCCAGCTTCCACGCGCGCGATGTTAGGACGATGGATGCCGGTACGTCGCGCCAGCTCGGCTTGCGTGAGGCCGGCAGCAAGTCGGAGCTCACGCAGACGCGCGCCAAGCTTCTCGCCATCGATCGCGATGTCGTCTTGGCCGTTGATCATGCCGGAATCCGCAACCATCGACGCAGCGACGAGTTGGCAGACGGCGCCGCTCTTCAAATGAAGTGTCGCCCTCGCCGCGCTCGGATCAATCGTGATGCTCGCAATGTCGGACCCGTCGTCTGATGCGTCGAGCGGCCGTCGATGAAGGGAGGCGTCGCCGTTCCCCATCACCGCCAGCACGTCGTCGCCACATGGAGAGACCGTCACGAACTCAAAACGAAGATGGCGCAGCCGATCGGCGCGCCGTGTGATGGCCGCTGCGACTTGGGCGACGTCTCGGTCTCCACTGGTGACCAGTCCGTGACAGAGCTCGGTGATGATGTCTTCGAGCGCATCGCGATCACGATCGATGTGGGCGATCGGCAATGCGCCTGACGCGCGCACGAAAGCAATCGTGGAGAGAAGCTCGTCTGCGTCGAGCCCTGCGCCATCAACATCGACGACGATGGCCACCTGACCATCGACTGCATTCGCGAGGTCGCTTGGTGCGACGACCTTCGGTTCGATGTCGTGCTTCGTCAGCGCCTGTCGCCACTGCTGCACGACATGTTCGCGTTCCGTCAACAATGTCACGCTTGGCGTCATCATTCCTCCGAGTGCGGGAGCGATGGGTGTACACTCCCGCGACACGAAGCTCAACCACGTATTGGCCGGAAACTACGGCATGAATTTTGTCCAGCGTTTTTCGAAAGAGCTCGTGGTTGACACTCGACGGACGCTTTGCTACCCACGGTCGCCTTCCCACCCGGCGGCAGCTCTCGGTTCAGTTAAGGGGAACCACCGATGTTCAAGTCGACCTGCGTTTTCTCGGGCAACTCCAATCCGGCTCTCGCTGAGAAGATCGCCCATTATCTGGAATTGCCCGTAGCCCGTGCGCGTGTAACGCGTTTTTCGGATGGCGAGGTATTCGCGGAAATCAAGGAAAACGTGCGCGGTGTGGATGTGTACGTCATCCAATCGACGTGTACGCCCGTCAACGATAACTTGATGGAGCTCTTGGTGATGATCGACGCGCTGAAGCGCGCATCTGCCGGTTCGATTACGGCTGTCGTCCCTTATTACGGATACGCGCGACAGGACAGAAAGGCTGCGCCGCGGACGCCGATCACCGCGAAGCTGGTGGCCGACCTGCTGAGCGCCTCCGGCGTCGACCGAGTCGTTTCGATGGATTTGCACGCCGGCCAAATCCAGGGCTTTTTCAACAAGCCGTTTGACCATCTGTACGCCATGCCAGTCTTCTTGGAGCACTTGAGGCCGCGGTTCCCCGTGCCGCCGGTCCTGGTATCGCCCGATGCGGGTGGAGTGGAGCGCACCAGGGCCTACGCGAAGCGACTAGGCGCCGATCTGGCCATCATCGATAAGCGCCGCGAGGAAAAGAACGTCAGCGAGGTGATGCACATCATCGGCGACGTCGATGGGCGGGAATGCCTGATTTTGGACGACATGATCGACACAGCCGGCACGATGACCAATGCGGCTCGGGCGCTGCGGGAGCAGGGTGCCAAAAGGGTCATGGCTGCCGCCACGCACCCGGTTTTGTCCGGCCCGGCGCTCGATCGCATCGTGAACTCCCCCCTGGAAGAGGTAATCGTGACCGACACCATCCCCCTTCGGGAGGAAGCCGAGCAGACAGGCCGCTTCCGCGTGCTTTCGGTGGCAAGTTTGCTAGGAGAGGCCATCAAACGGATTCACCACAGCGACTCGGTGAGCTCGCTGTTTGTTTAATTGGAGCAATTGAGAATGGAAACGACGACGTTGCAGGCTGAGGTCCGCGGTACCCGCGGAAAGGGGCCAGCGCGTCGGCTGCGTGCAGAAGGAAAGATCCCGGGCGTATTTTACGGCCCGGGCGTCCCGTCCACGTCGCTGACCCTGTACCCCAAAGAACTAACCCAAGCGCTTCGAGGCGAGCGGGGGCGGAACGTGGTGTTCAAGCTGTCTGTGGATGGCAAGGACGAGCTGGCCATGGTCAAGGACGTGACCACTGACCCTGTCACGCAGGAGCTCCTGCACGTCGATTTGTATCGAATTGCCGAGGACAAAGTGCTCGAGGTGAATGTGCCGTTCCACACGGAGGGCAGGGCGGCAGGCGTCGTTCAAGGTGGCGTGATGAACATCACGCGCCGCACACTTCCCATTCGCACGACCCCGGCGAACATCCCGGTGTCCATCAATGTGGACGTGACCCATCTCGAGCTCAAAGACACGATTTCCGTCGAGGAGGTCGAGTTTCCAGAGGGTGTGGAGTGCTTGCTTCGCCCCAAGCTCACGTTGGCGATCATCCTCGAGCCCCGCAAAGCGACGGCAGCCGAGGAAGAAGAAGAAGCGGCGGCAGCTGCCACGCCGGCGGTTGAAGGCGCGGCGGTGCCCGCGGCTGACGCGGACACGGACGCTAGCTAAGCACCTGGCGCGCCGTGAGCACGCATCTCATCGCTGGCCTCGGAAATCCCGGTCCGAAGTACGCTGGGAATCGCCACAATGTTGGATTCATGGTGGTCGACGAGCTGGCGCGGCGCTGGGGTGCGTCTGGTTTCCGAGACAAGTTTAAGGCTGAGTTCACCAAAGTCGCCGTCGACAACGACGACGTGGTGCTTCTCAAGCCCATGACCTTCATGAACCTGAGCGGGGAGGCTGTTCAGGCGGCCATGCGCTTCTTCAAGGTCCCGCTCGGGCAAGTCGTTTGCGTTCACGACGAGCTCGACCTCGATTTTGGGGTCGTGCGGCTCAAGATGGGCGGTGGGACAGCCGGCCACAACGGGCTTCGCTCGATGGTGGAGCACTGTGGCGGCCCGGACTTCGCGCGTTGCCGAGTGGGCATCGGGCGGCCCGCTCGAGGGCGACCCGAGCACCATGTCCTGAGTGATTTCGACAGTTTGGAGCGAGCCGAGCTGGTCGCGGTGCTCGACTTGGGCGCGGACATGGTCGAGACCGCGATTCGCGAGGGTGTGCGCAACGCCATGAACCGTCATCACAACCGATCCTGACGACTGGCGCGAGAGCGAGGATCGGCTATGCCTCGCGCTCCCTCGCTCCAGCCACTGGCTGGGGCCGACCAGACCAGGAGGAGAAAATGGCAACTGCAGCGGCAGCAGCCCCCATCCGGTGGGCGCGCGAATACGAAACAATCTACATCCTGCGATCCGACGTCGACAACGCCGGCGCAGAGAAGGTCGTCGGCCGTGCCAAGGACGTCATCGCGCGTCTCGACGGCACGCTCACGAAGCTCGACAACTGGGGCAAGCGCAAGCTCGCGTACCCCATTCAGAAGAGCAGCCGCGGTATCTTCGTCTATCTGAAGTACGTGGGTTACGGCGACCTCGTCGCCGAGCTCGAGCGCAACCTGCGTTTGCTCGACGAGGTGGTGCGGTTCCAGACCGTGCTTCTCGAGGAGAACATCGACCCGTCTGCGGTCGCCGTTGACCCCGAAGAGGTGCAGTACCTGCATGTCGAGGAAGAGGAAGACTCCGAGGACGCCGAGCTCGAGCGCGCACGCAGCCTCGGGATGGCGCCGCGAGCGCCACGTCCGATGCCGACGGAGGCGCACCCGCCGCCGAGGCAGCCGCCGCCGAGGCAGCTGCTGCAGAGGCACCCGCCGCAGAAGCACCTGCAGCCGAGGCGGCTGCCGCAGATTCAACCGACGCTGAGTCCGACGCGGACAAGCGCGAGGAGGGCTGACCGATGGCCGACGATATCCGACAAGATTTCGACGTTGAAGGTGGCGGACGCGGACGCGGTCGCAAGAAGGCGCCGGGTCACGCACTCGCACCGGACTTCAAGTTTGACTACAAAGATCCGCAGCAGCTTCGGCACTTCATCACGGACCGTGGCAAGATCACGCCCCGGCGAATCAACGGCCTGAATGCGAAGCAGCAACGCGATCTGACCCGTGCAATCAAGCGAGCCCGCAATATTGCGCTGCTCCCCTATACGGCGACGAAGTGAGGTAATCATGGCATCCACAGTGGAAGTCGTACTCAAAGAAAATCTCGAGCATCTCGGCTCGATTGGCGACGTGGTGCGTGTGCGCCGCGGATACGCCCGGAACCTCCTGTTGCCGCGTGGCCTTGCGGTCGTCGCCAGTCGGGGGAATGTTCGGCAGATCGAACATGAAAAGTCGATTCAGGCTCAGCGCATCGCGAAGCTTCGTGCGGAGCAGGAGACAATCGTTGCCGCACTCGCGAAGATCAAGCTCATGGTCGCCAAGGAAGCAGGCGAGGACGGCAAGCTCTTTGGCTCGGTCACCTGGAACGATGTGCTCGAGGGCCTCAAGGCCAAGGGCGTCGAGGACGTCGACAAGAAGCAGCTCGTTATGCCGGCTCAAACCATCAAAGAGGTGGGCAGCTACGAGGTAGGCGTGAAGCTACCGTATGGCTTGACGGCAACCGTGAAGCTCGAAGTCAAGACCCGCGCATGAGCGGGCGCGATAGCGCTTCCGCTCCGCTCCCGTAGAAGCTAAAACCAAGTTCGAAGGGAGCCACGGTCATCAGTTCACAGCCACAAGCCGGCCAAGTCCCTCCCAACGCCCTCGAGGCGGAACGGGCGGTGCTCGGGGGAATCCTCCTCGAGAACCAAGCGATGAACATCGTCGTCGAGACGCTGTCCGTGGAGGACTTCTACAGCGAGGCCAATGCCAAGATCTTCGAGGCGATGACCGAACTGTCTCGCCGGGGCCAACCGGTCGATCAGGTCACGCTGCGAGAGGTGCTTGTCCATAGTGGGAAGCTCGGGTCGATCGGGGGCGACGAGTATCTGCTGTCGCTCAGCAATACCATCCCCAGTGTCTCGAACATCCAAGCGCACGCGCGGATCATCCGGGAGAAATCGGTGATCCGGTCGCTCATTCTGGCGTGTCACGAGGTGGTCTCCCGGGGCTACGGGGACTACGGGCCCATCGACGAGTATCTCGATCAATCCGAGTCGTCGATTTTCGCCGTCGGGAGGGAGCGCGCACGGAATCCTTACGAGCACGTAAAAGATGTCGTGATGCGGACGTTTCAGGAGATCCATGAGACGGCCAATCGCGGCGAAGCGATCACGGGCCTGCCCACGGGCTACAAACAGCTCGACAAGATGACGGCGGGAATGCACGCGGGCGATCTCATCATCGTCGCAGGGCGTCCCGGCATGGGTAAGACCTCGTTTGCGCTCAATGTGGCGCACTACGCGTGCCACAAGAGCGGCTCGCCCGTTGCAGTGTTTTCGCTGGAGATGCCCAAAGGGCAGCTCGTTCGCCGTCTTCTGGGCAGCGAAGCGCGCGTCGATGGCAATCGCATTCGCACCGGGCAGCTGCAGAAGGACGACTGGCCCAAGCTTGCGGACGCCGCGGGCACGCTGAGTGAGATGCCGATCTGGATCGACGACACGCCGGCGATCTCGATGATCGAGCTACGCGCCAAAGCCCGCCGGCTCAAATCCGAGGTCGGCCTCGGCTTGATCGTGGTGGACTATATGCAGCTGATGCGCTCGGGGTCGCGCAATGATTCGCGCGAGCAGGAGATCAGTGAGATCAGCCGAAGCTTGAAGGCGCTCGCCAAGGAGCTCGAGATGCCGGTGATGGCGCTCTCGCAGCTCAACCGCGGCGTCGAGTCGCGCGGCACGAAAGACAAGCGGCCGCAGCTTTCCGACCTTCGTGAGTCCGGCGCCATCGAGCAGGATGCCGATACGATTTGGTTCATCTACCGCGACGAGGTTTACAACCAGGACAGCGACGATCGCGGCATTGCCGAGATCATCATCGGCAAGCAGCGCTCAGGGCCGACGGGCACGTGCCGAGTTCGGTTCTTCAACGAGTACACGCGCTTCGATGATTTGGCGGAGTCCGACTACTACACGGGTGCCGCGCCGGGGGCGGCGGACTTCCGGGACAACTAGTTTGGCTTGGGGGCGGGTTGGATATAACTAAACCAAACCAGGCTGCCATTTGAGCACCCCCGCCACCCAGCACCCCCCCTACAAGTCCTTCACTTCCCCAATCAGCCCCTGCAACACCTTCTTCGCGTCGCCGAAGATCATCATCGTGTTGTCGTACTCGAAGAGCTCGTTCTTGATGCCGGCGTAGCCGGGGCTGAGGCTTCGTTTGACGACGAAGACCGAGCGGGCTTCGTGGGCATTGAGGATCGGCATGCCCGCGATGGGGCTGGTCGGGTCCTTGGTGGCGGCGGGGTTCACGACGTCGTTGGCGCCGAGGATGAGCACCACGTCGGTGTTCTTGAACTCGGGGTTGATCACGTCCATCTCGAGGAGCTCTTCGTAGGGGACGTCGGCTTCGGCCAGCAGGACGTTCATGTGACCGGGCATGCGGCCCGCGACCGGGTGGATGCCGTAGGTGACTTTGGTGCCGCGGGCTTTCAGCATGTCGGCGAGCTCGCGGACTGCGTGCTGCGCTTGTGCGACCGCCAATCCATAGCCCGGAATGATGATCAGAGACTCCGCGTTCTCGAGGATCATCGCGGCCTCTTCGGGGCCGCACGAGGTCACGCTCGTGTACTCGTCGCTTCCGCCGCCACCGCCGCCGCCATCGGTGACGCCGAAGCCGCCGACCAAGACGTTGAGGAGCGAGCGGTTCATCGCCACGCACATGATCTGCGTGAGGATCAGGCCCGCTGCGCCGACCAGGGCGCCTGCGATGATCAACACGGGGTTCCCGATGACGAAACCGGCCATCGATGCGGCTATGCCGGAGTACGAGTTGAGGAGCGACACGACGACGGGCATGTCCGCGCCGCCGATGGGGATCGTCAGCAGGACCCCGAGGATCAGCGATCCCGCGCCGAGCGCGAGTATCCACACGACCGAATCCGAAGCGGTCGCCGCCACGGCAAGCCCGCCGAACGCAAAGGACCCAACGAGCAGCACGAAGGTGATGTAGTGCCTCGCGGGAAGTAAGATCGGCTGGCCCTTCTTCAGCTTCCCCTGAAGCTTGAACAGGGCGAT
Source organism: Deltaproteobacteria bacterium (assembly GCA_019313915.1). GTDB lineage: Bacteria > Myxococcota_A > Polyangia > Polyangiales > Houyiibacteriaceae > SG8-38. The sequence continues at coordinate 44,194 of JAFDAJ010000010.1, read as the reverse complement.
GAGGCTACCCGTGAAGGTAATGCCGCCAATCAGAATCGACAGCATGACCGTGATGGCCTCGTCGGTGCCGAGCACCTCGTAGACCTTGCCCGCCGGACTTCGTTGAACGACCAGGGCCCAGTAGACCGAAGCCGCCACCAATGCAGAGGCTATGCCGCCGAAGCCGTTGAAAAGTGCCACCATCTCGGGCATCGAGGTCATCTGGACGCGAATGGCGAACAGCAGGCCGATGACGGTGCCGATCGCCATGCCTCCGGCGATCCAGCGATAGTCGACGACGCCGAGCTCCAGCAGGGCACCGATGATCGCAAGCAGCATGCCGACGGCAGCAAGCGCGTTGCCACGCCGTGCGGTCCTCACCTTGGAGAGCTGCTTGATCCCGAAAATGAACAGGACCGTGGACAGGAGATAGATGACCGGGACCACGGTCGACTGAATGACTTCCTGGTTCATTTCTTCTTCTTCTTCTTCCCGAACATGCGCAACATGCGGTCGGTGACCAGGAAGCCGCCGACGACGTTGATCGTCGCGGTGACGATGGCGAGCGCGCCAAGGATGTTGGCGACGGTCGGGGCGCCGGTCGTTGCGGCGGCGATTGCGCCGACCACGGTGATACCGCTGATGGCGTTCGCACCGCTCATCAATGGGGTATGCAGGGTCGGCGGCACCTTGGTGATCATCTCGAAGCCGACGAAGCTAGCGAGCACGAACACGTAGATGCCTATGAGCAGAGGTCCCAGAGTCATGGTCGGTCTCCTTTCCTAGAGGGCCTCGGCGGTCGGTCCGTGCCGGACTTCGCCGTTGTGGGTGAGCAGGACGCCGTCGAGGATCTCGTCCTCGAGGTTCAAGACAACCTCTCCCTCGGACACTGTGCTGAGGAGAAGGGCAAGGATATTGCGGGAGTAGAGTAAGCTCGCGTCGGCGGGCGTGGCAGCAGGCAAATTGGGATGGCCGATGATGGTCACACCGTGTTCCACGACCATTTCACCGCTCTTCGAGAGCTCGCAGTTGCCGCCTTGCTCGACAGCGAGGTCGACGATGACCGCGCCTTCGCGCATCTCCGCGACCATGTCTTTGGTGATGAGCTTCGGCGCGGGGCGTCCAGGCACGAGCGCTGTCGTGATCACCGCGTCAGCAGCCACTACCCTCTTACGAACGACCTCCCGCTGTGCCTCGAGTTGCTCCGGGGTGAGCTCGCGCGCGTATCCGCCTTCGCCCTCGCCACTCTCGTCCATCGGAAAGTCGATGAAACGTCCGCCGAGCGACTCGATCTGTTCCTTGACGGAAGGTCGGATGTCCGACACCTCGACTACCGCGCCGAGACGGCGTGCGGTCGCGATCGCTTGTAGCCCCGCTACGCCGGCGCCCATGATGACGATCTTGGCGGGCTGAATCGTGCCGGCAGCCGTCATCAGCAGAGGGAAGTACTTGTCGAGGTAGGTGGCCGCCATGAGCACGGCCTGGTAGCCCGAGATCGAAGCCTGCGAGCTCAGCGCGTCCATCGACTGAGCGCGGCTGATTCGGGGCACGAGCTCCATCGCGATGGTGCTGACCTTGCGGTCGCGCAGAATCCGCACCGAATCGAGATTCTTATGGGGTGACATGAATCCGATGAGGATCGCGCCCTCCTTGATCTTGGACGCCTCGGCCGGCGTGATCGGATAGACTCGGAAAACGATGTCGGCATTTCCCCACGCGGCCTCCGCCTCGCCGCCGGAGACGATCTTGGCGCCTGCGTCCCGGTAGTGCTCATCGGTGAAGTGAGCGTGCTTGCCCGCATCGCTCTCCACGACGACATCGAAGCCTTCTTTCACGTAGCGCTTCGTCGTTTCTGGCGTGCAAGCGACCCGAGTCTCGCCCTCGACGACTTCCTTGGGCACGAAAATCTGAGGCATCCCTTCCTCCTGCGCGGGCGCTGCCAGGCCGGCAAACCCGATTGAAACAGTCAACAATCGACTGCCCGCGTCCGGGGTTGTTAGTGGCGATCCGGGGTGATGTCCAGCGGTGACCGAAAAACCCTCCGGCGCACCTTTTGCGTTTTCCCCTGGCCTGCTAGATCCGGCCCGCGAACCAGGAGGACAAGAGCATGGGGAACCCCGCGAAGCTCGATGAGCTCGCTATCAAGACGATTCGTGGCCTGAGCATGGACGCGGTCCAAGCCGCCAACTCGGGGCACCCCGGCACGCCCATGGCGCTCGCGCCGCTCGGCTGGGCGCTCTTTTCCGAGCTTCGCCGGCACGATCCGGCCAACCCAGAGTGGCCCGACCGCGACCGATTCGTCTTGTCGTGCGGCCACGCGTCGATGTTGCAGTACGCGTTGCTCCACCTGAGCGGGTATGCGGTCTCGCTGGATGACATTCGCAACTTCCGGCAATGGGGAAGTCTCACGCCGGGACATCCTGAGTTGCATGTCACGCCGGGAGTCGAGACGACGACCGGCCCGCTTGGGCAGGGGATTGGCAACGGTGTCGGGATGGCGATGGCCGAGCGCCATCTAGCCGCACGCTTCAATAAGCCGGGGCACACGCTCTTCGACCACCGTACGTGGGTCATCGCGTCCGATGGCGACATCATGGAGGGCGTGGCGTCTGAGGTCGCGTCGATCGCGGGTCACCTCGAGCTGGGCAAGCTAATCGTTTTTTGGGACGACAACGAGATCACCATCGACGGTAGGACAGACCTGAGCTTCAGCGAGAATGTCCCGGCGCGCTTCGCGTCGTATGGCTGGCACACCGAAAGCGTCGACGATGGAAACGACCTTGCCGCACTCATCGGAGCGGCCAAGGCCGCGGTCGCGGACGACCGTCCGAGCTTCATTCGCGTGCGCACCATCATCGGCGATCCTGCGCCGAACAAGCGAGACACCTCGGGCGCGCACGGTGCGCCGCTGGGCGAGGACGAGATCATCGCCACCAAGCAGATCATGGAGTGGCCAACCGAGGCGTTCTTCGTGCCCGACGAGCTTGCCGGGGCGGCGGAGGCGATTCGAGAGCGCGGCGCAAAGAGCCACGAAGCATGGCAGGCGCGTCTCGCTGGATACCGGGCCGAGTTCCCGGAGGCGGCGGGCGAGCTCGATGGCGCGTTGGCTGGCGAGTTGCCTGTGGGTTGGGACGCCGATCTACCGACGTTCGAGGCCGACCCCAAGGGCATCGCGACGCGAAAAGCCAGCGGCATCGTGCTCAACGCCCTGGCCGCGAAGATCGGCGGGCTGGTTGGGGGCTCTGCCGACCTCGCAGGGTCGAACAATAGCCACCTGAAGGGCCTTGCGAGCTTCTTGCCAGGGGCCGAAGGCGTTCCGCGCAACATGGACTGGGGCATTCGGGAGCACGGGATGGGCGCTGCGATGAACGGCATGGCGCTTCACGGCGGCGTGATCCCGTTTGGCGCCACCTTCCTCGTGTTCAGCGACTACATGCGGCCTTCGGTTCGCCTCGCCGCCCTGATGAAGCTCCATACCCGCTACATCTACACCCACGACAGCATTGGGCTTGGCGAAGACGGCCCCACCCATCAGCCCGTGGAACACCTCGCAGCACTGCGCTCGATTCCGCAGCTTGCGGTGTTCCGGCCGGCGGATGCGAACGAGGTGCGCGAGTGCTGGAAGGCGGCCCTGCGCTGGGACGGGCCGGCGGCGCTCGCACTGACGCGGCAGAACCTCCCGGTGCTCGATCGGAGTACGGTGGCTAGCGCTGAAAAGGCCGCCCGTGGGGCATACACATTGCGTGAGGCGGGCGGCGGCGGTCCGGACGTCATCCTCGTGGCCACCGGCAGCGAGATCGAGATCGCGCTTGCCGCGGCAGACGTGCTCGAGCAAGAAGGCGCCGCCGTACGTGTGGTCAGCATGCCGTGCTGGGAGCTCTTCGAACAGCAAGACGAAGGGTACCAGCAAGAGATTCTTCCCCGCGGCGTCGCCGCCAAGGTCGTCATCGAAGCCGGGATTCGCCAAGGCTGGGACCGTTGGGTCGGCAACGACGCCGCGTTCGTGACCATCGATCAGTTCGGTGCGTCGGCGCCGTACCAGGTGCTGTACGAGAAATACGGCATCACGGCTGAACGCGTCGTCGCCGAAGCGCAGCGCCTGTTGTCCTAGACCGGTGCAGGGTTGACCTGCTCCGCCCTCGAGGCCCCGGAGCGCCGATCCGGCCACCGCTCATCCTCGAATATGCCTTGCATGTCCTTCGTCTTCGCGGCGACCGCCTCGACGCTCCGAAACCTCGATCATCGAATCAGGTCAACCCTGAACCGGTCTAGCTGACGGCCGCGACGGCTGCGTCGTAGTCAGGCTCTTGGACGATGTCGGCCACGAGCTCGGTGTGCACCACCTTGTTGTTCTCGTCGAGGACGACAATCGCGCGGGCGGCCAGGCCCTTCATTGCGCCGTCGATCATTTCGACGCCGTAGTCCTGCAGGAAGCTACCTCGGAACGTCGAGAGTGGGACCACACCTTCCAGGCCTTCTGCCGAGCAGAATCGATTCTGCGCAAACGGAAGATCGGGGCTGATGACGAGCACCACGACGTTGTCGAGGCTCGCTGCGCGTTGGTTGAAGGTGCGCGCCGCGGCTTGGCAGACCGGCGTGTCGTAGCTCGGATTGATCGTGAGGATCTTCTTCTTCCCTTCGAAGCTGCCGAGCGTGCTTTCGCTGAGGTCGACGCCGACGAGGAGGAAGTCCGGGGCGGCGCTGCCGGTGGCGGGCAGGTCGCTATTGGTTTGAACCGGGGTTCCCTTGAGAGCTGTGGTGGCCATGATTCTCCTTCTGAGGCACGAGTAGGCCGGTTCTATAGAGACTTCACCCCAAATTCCAAGCGGTTGCCTGCGAAAAAGAAATTCATTATCAGTAGGCGGTGAAGACCTCCCTGGCCGATTTGCCCGTCGGGCAGCCCGCGGAGATTGCGTCGATCGACTGTGAGCGCCGTATATCGCGGCGCCTGATGGAGATGGGCCTTCTCCCTGGGACTCACGTTCGGGTGGTCCGGGTAGCGCCGCTTGGCGACCCGATCGAGCTTCGGGTCCGCAATTACTCATTGTCGCTCCGGCGCGCCGAGGCGGCCCAGATTGCCGTGAGCCCTGAGGAAACAGTGTGAGCAGCGGTGCGTCCCCTCCGCAGGTGCTGATCGCGGGCAACCCCAACTGCGGAAAGAGCACCCTCTTCAACGCGCTCTCCGGCGGAAGCGCGCATGTCGGGAACTATCCCGGCGTCACGGTCGACCGGACGAGCGCGCGCGTGCGGCTCAGTGCGCAGGACATCGAGTTGGTCGACGTGCCCGGGATGTATAGTCTTACCGCGGGCTCCCCCGAAGAGCAGCTCGCGGTCAACGCGCTAATCGAAGGGGACACGCGGGCGGTGATTTGCGTCGTAGAGGCGACGACGTTGCAGCGAGGCCTTTATCTCGCGTTGCAACTCGTCGAGTCCGGTGTCCCCGTTGTCGTCGCGCTCAACATGATGGACTCCGCGGAGCGTCTTGGGCTTCGCATCGACACCGAACGACTGTCGCAGCTCTTTGGCTCGCCCGTCATTCCCGTGGTGGCCACCAAGCGGCGCGGCATGGATGCTCTGCTTGCGGCGCTCGAGAAACAGCTCGGGCCCGTGAGCGGCGCGCCACAGCCAAACGTGGCTTACCCGCCCGAGCTCGAAGCCGACGTGGCAAAGCTCGTTCCCGTCATCGCACAATGGCGTCCGGGTACAGCCCCGCGCCAGCTTCGCGCGGTCGCGCATTGGTGCTTCCTTTCTCTGGGTGAAGACAGCCTCCGTGACGTTCCAGATACAGTGCGGCAGGCCGTCCACGACATTCGCGAGGCTGCCAACGCCCAGGGCCGCAACCTCGACCTGGAGATCGTCTCCTCGCGCTACGCCTGGATCGACGATGCCGTGGGCCAGGTGTGTTCTGTCCAGGATCCGCAGCCGCCATGGAGCGAGCGCATCGACCGGGTGCTGACTCATCCGATCGCTGGGCTGGCCGTCTTTGCCGTTGTGATGTTTGGGATTTTTGAAGCGCTCTTCGCCGGAGCCGAGCCCTTAATTGCCGCGATCGAACGTTTCACCGGGTTCATGCAGGCCCAAGCCGCGGCGATTCTCCCCCCCGGGGTGCTCCAGGATTTGGTCGTCGAGGGCATCATTGCGGGTGTGGGCAACGTCATCGTTTTCGCCCCTCAGATCCTGATGCTCTTCCTCTTCATTGGGTTTCTCGAGGACTCCGGGTATCTCGCGCGTGTCGCTTTCGGGATCGATCGCGTGATGAAAGGGGTGGGGCTGCACGGAAAAGCATTCGTTCCCCTGTTGTCCGGGTTTGCTTGCGCAGTCCCCGCCGTCATGGCCACGCGCACGATCGAACGCCGCCGAGATCGCTTGGTGACGATGTTGGCGCTTCCGTTGATGTCCTGCAGCGCGCGCCTTCCGATCTACATCCTGGTTGTCGGCACCGTCTTCGCGGGGCAGTCGGTCGGTTGGTTCAGCGCGGGGGCCGTTGCGCTGTTCTCGATGTACACGTTGTCGGTGCTCGTCACGCTCACGGCCGCTGCAGTCATTCGCCGCACCGTGCTTCCTGGCCCCGCGCCGACGTTTGTGCTCGAGATGCCTCCGTACCGGTGGCCTTCAGCGCAGATCTTGTGGCTCAACGCCTGGCGCCGACTGCGCATCTTTTTGGTCGACGCCGGCACGATCATCTTGGCGATGACAATCCTACTCTGGGCCCTGCTTTCGTTTCCGAAGTCCGCTGACGTGACCGAGCACTACGCCGCCGAGCGAGTGCGCGTGGAGCAGATGGGGGCGCCGGAGGCGGAAAAGGAAGTGTTGTTGCGGGCGATTGATTCGCACGAAGCGGCCGACCAGCTCGGAAACAGCTTTGGTGGCAGGTTCGGACACGCCATCGAGCCCGCGATCAGGCCTATCGGTTTCGACTGGCAAATCGGGGTTGGGATCATCGGTGCGTTTGCCGCACGTGAGGTGTTCATCTCGACGCTTGGGGTGGTCTTTGGCATAGGGGAGGCCGACGAGGAGAATAAGCCCTTGCGGCAAGCCCTCCAGGACGCCCGCCACGCCGACGGGACCCCCGTGATGACGCCGCTCAGCGGCATTTCGCTGATGATCTTCTTCTTGCTCGCTTGCCAGTGCATGAGCACACTTGCCGTAGTCAGAAGGGAATCCGGGTCCTGGAAGTGGCCGGTGTTCCTCTTCACCTACATGACGGTGCTTGCATATACGGCCTCCTTCGCGGTTTATCAGGGAGGCCAACTCCTCGGTTTTGGATAGGTTTTGAGTATGCCGTGGCAACAAATCATGGCAGGGTTCATCGTCCTGGCTGCTGGCGCCTACGTGATCTGGCGCCTTCGCCACAAGAAGGACCAGCCCCGTTCGAACGGTCCAGACGTGCCCGTTTCGAGATTGACGCGAAAGCGCCCACCGCGAGATTCGTGCGGGCATTGAGCGGAATGACTAGATTGTTTCAAAGATGAGCGGATCCGCCACCATTGAGGGGCTCCGGAAGTTTCGAAAGAAGCTTTTGCGTGAGCGAGACCCCTGGCACGACACGTCGCGTCGGTTTCGCATACGCCGGTTTGCGGGCCCGGAATGCTTTCTCGATCACCTCGAAGGGGTGCGGGTCGCGCACTTGACCGACCTGCACGTCGGTCGCGTCACGCCGATGGAGGTCCAGTACGACGCGGTCTCGATGACCAACGCTGGCAAGCCCGACCTCGTCGTCATCAGCGGTGACTTCGTCTGCCACAGTCAGGTGTACCTCGACGATCTCACCGACGTGATCAGCAAGATCGACGCGCCCGTGTTTGCGGTCCTCGGCAACCACGACCACTGGGCGGGTGCGGAACCGGTCCGAAAGGCGCTCCGGCGCGGTGGGGCCGAGGTGCTCGACAACTCGCACACGACGATCACCATCCGGAACCAACCGCTGCAAGTCCTCGGTCTCGACGATGCATACACCGGGCACGCCGATCATCGTCACGCGCTGAAGGGCCTTCGCTCCGACCTGCCGGTCATTGGGCTTTCGCACATCGCGGAGGAAGCCGACGCGCTTTGGGAGGAGGGGGTTCCACTGGTGTTTTCCGGTCACACCCACGCCGGACAGGTCACCGTTGCGCGCCTTCACGAGCTTTCCGTCGGGAGGCTCGCCGGCCACAAGTACATTCACGGGCTCTATGGTTCGCGTGGCGCGGAGGACCCGAAGGGCGCGGTTTATGTGGGTGCCGGGGTAGGGGCTGCGATCGTTTCGCTACGCGTGGGTGAACGCGCGAAGCGCGAGGTCGCGTTCTTCGAGCTCGGCACGCAACCTGGCGCCTTTGATGAGCACCACCAAGAGCAAGAGGCGCATCCCGGGCGAGTGCCCTCGACCAAGACCAAGGAGCGCCGCGCGGAGGCAGTGCGGCGCAAGCACGAACGCCGCGAGCGCCGAAATGGCAACGGCAAACGTCCGGACCTCAACCACTAACCCCTCGAAAAAGGGGACTGTCCCCTTTTTCACGGGTTGGCGGCTAGGAACTGCTCGGCTTCTAGGGCAGCCATGCAGCCGGTGCCGGCGGCTGTGATCGCCTGCCTCCACTTTTTGTCCTGCACGTCGCCCGCCGCGAACACTCCGGGGACGTTGGTCTGCGTCGAATCGGGCTTCGTGATGATGTAGTCCTGCTCATCGATATCGATCTGGCCATTCAAGAACGCGGTGTTCGGCGTATGACCGATCGCGAAGAACAGGCCTGCAACCGGGATATCACACTCTTCGTCGGTCTTGAGGTCTTTGACGCGCATCGCTTGGAGGAAGTCGGTGCCCTTCGCCTGCGTGACCACGTGCGACCAGAGCATCTCGATCTTCGGATTGTGGAGTGCGCGCTGTTGCATGATCTTCGAGGCGCGGAGCTCGTCGCGGCGGTGAACGAGGTACACTTTCGAACCAAACTTCGTAAGATACGCAGCCTCTTCGACTGCCGAGTCGCCGCCGCCGATCACCGCGAGAGGCTGATCGCGGAAGGCCGGCAACGCGCCGTCACACACCGCGCAGGCCGAGATGCCCCTCTGCCAGAGTTCCCCGTCGTTGGTGCCTGGGATGTCGAGCCGTCTAGCCGTCGCGCCGGTCGCGATGATGATCGAGTCCGCGGTGCCTACCTCGGAGTCGGCCTTGAAGTGAAAAGGGCGACTCGAGAGATCGAGCTCGGTGATGGTCTCGGTGTGAATCGTCGTACCGAAGCGCTCGGACTGCGCTCGGAAACGCTCGGTCAGCTCCGGGCCCATGACGCCTTCGGGGAAGCCGGGGAAGTTGTCGACGTCCGTCGTGGTGGTTAGCTGGCCGCCAGCGGCGATGCCGCCCGCCATGAAGCCCTCGAAAAGCACCGGCTTCAGTTCGGCACGTGCCGCGTAAATGGCCGCGGTGTGGGCTGCAGGTCCGCTGCCGATGATCAAGACTCGATGGCTCATGACACTCCTTTTGAGGCCCGGGTTATGCATACCCGCGGGCGGGCGCGCAACCCCTAACCGATCACATTGGACACGTGCGCACCGATGGCAAGGGCGGCCGTAAGCCCTGGAGATTCGATGCCAATCAGGTGTACGAATCCCGGCTGCGACGCCGGATTGGCAATGACGAAGTCTGCGAATCCGCCCCCGGGGCCAACCAGCTTTGGCCGAATCCCACTATAGTCAGGCGTCAAGTGCTCCGGCCGGATTGCTGGGAGGTAGCGCGCGACTGCCTCGGCGAAACGCTCGAGTCGGGATTCGTCCACCGAGTATTCGATGGTGTCGATGAACTCGGCATCAGGTCCTGCCCGCCGCGCGCCCGTGATGTCCGCCGTGATGTGTACCCCGAGACCGCCGCCTTCGGGCAGTGGGTAGATCAAACTGTTGCGTGTGGGCGGCGCTCCCGCGCCGAGCGCGAAGTACGAGCCCTTGCAGGGATACAAACGCCAGGGTCGCTCCGCCTCGGGCAGCCCCGAACTGGCAGCCACGTCGAGCGCCGAAAGACCGGCGGCGTTGATGACCCGCCGCGCCTCCAGCTCCATCCGGCTCCCCGTCGTGTCTGTGGTCTGAACCACCCAGCCATCCCGGGATCTCCGGATTTCATCGACGGCGGTGTGGTACACGACCGTGCCGTCTGCTTCCTTGATTTCATGCACGAGGCTCGCGATGAACTCGTGGACGTCGACCACGCCCGAGGTCGGTGAGTGAAGCGCGAGCGCGCAACGGAGCTCCGGTTCCTGCTGGGTCGCCTCGCTCCCGGTCATGAGCCGAAGCTCGCCAGCGCCGACGTCCTTGGCGTGGCGAGCGATCGCGCGAAGACGTTGTTCGTCCTGCGCGCTAGTCGCGACGATCAACTTGCCCGTGTGTTTGTGTGGCACCTCATGGGTTTCACACCATTGGTAGAGACGTCGATTCCCTTCGATGCACAGCTTCGTCTTGAGGGAATCGTCTGGGTAATAGATCCCCGCATGGACCACACCGCTATTCCGGCTCGAAATCTCGCGCCCGGGCCCGACCTCCCGCTCGAGGACCACCACCGAATCGAGCCGTTGGGAGAGCTCGTACGCGCACGCGAGGCCCACCACGCCAGCACCGATCACGACCGCGTCGACCTGTTCAGACATCACAATTCTCCCCTAGAAAGCGAGTGGGTCGATCCGCTGCGCCGGAAGTCGAACCGACAGTTGCGGCATGGGCAGATCGCGCTGTTGCCGGTAGGCCTCGTAATGAACCAACACCTTGCGGACGTAGCGATGGGTCTGCGTGAAGGGGATGCGCTCCAACAAGACGTCGAGGGGCGTTCCCTCGGCGCCCTCCTGAATCCAGCGTCGGACGTTGTGGGGCCCGCCGTTGTAGGCGGCAATGGCCAGCGGCAACCGACCGTCGAACCGGTGAATCAAGGAGCTCAGGTACCAAGCGGCGAACTCGAGATTGAGTCGCGGGTCGAGGAGATCGGCCGGCGTGAAATCATCGTGGCCTAGCGTGTGTGCGATCAGCTGCCCTGTTCGCGGCATGATCTGCATGAGGCCAACAGCGCCGGCGTACGACACGATGTGCTTCTGATATGCGCTTTCGACGCGCATCACTGCGAGCAGGACGTTGGGGTCGAGCCCGTATCGCCTGGCAGCGGGAACCGCGAGCCATTCGTACGCACGCGGCAAGGTATCGAGGAAGTCGGGGCCCGAAAAGCCGCCGGCCGTTCCCATGTCGCCAAGCGTGGCGGCCACCCGGGCGAGCGTGGCGCGGTCTTCGTCGGAAAGATCGATGCGCGCGGCACGAACGTCGCTCGCAATCGGTTCGTGTATGCGGCCGTCCGCCCGCGCAATGCAGGTCAGGCCCGCCCGCGCGATGGGTCTGCCGAGCGCGTGGCGCCACGTCAGGTAGGTTTCAAAGAGCTCAGCGGTGGCTGCATCGCGCTCCCCCACTCGGAGTAGAGTTGCCGCGCGTCCGATCCACGGATAAGTGTCCGCGTGAACGTCGCCGATCGGATCGAGCTGCTTGGCGAGCGCGCGCTCGGACGCCCGGGGGGGTGGGGGAACCGTCTGCCCTTGCCGGTCGGACAGCCCCTCGTCGCCGGAGCTATGTTGGCCGCGTTCAACTCGCCCGAGGCCGTTTTCGGCCCACAATGCATAGTAGCCGTCCCCGCTGAGATCCGCGTTCGACTTCGCCTGCGTGAAGAAGATAGCAGCCTCCGTAGGCCGGTTCGCTCGCTCGTGCGCTCTGGCCAAGTGGTACATTGCGGCTGTCCTGTAGCGGGCGCTGGGGCGCTTGGCGATGTCCTCCAGCAACGCAATGACCAGGCCCTCGCTGCCCGTTCCGGCGGCTGCCATCGCTGCATCGAAGAGCATGGCGGACGGGACCCCAGCCCGCGTGCTCAGGACGACGACAATCCCGTCGACCTCTTCCCTGAAACCCGCCGCGGAAGCCACGCGCACCATGTCCACGAGCCGGCTCGACGGGATCGACGCAGTCGCTCGCCTCGCGCGCAATCCTGTGAGCTGGCGCAGTGCTTCGCCCGGGTCGCGCGCACTGGCCGTTTCCGCCATGTCGTGTGCGCGTCTCTCGATGTGCTGCGCGGTGGCGACGTTCTCGGCGGGGAACAGCTGCGCGGTCCGCAAGTATGTCTCTGCCGCCTTCCAACGGCCCTCGTCACGAGCGAGGCGGCCCGCTAGGTAGTGAACCTCTGCGTGTTGCTCTCCGGTGAGAGGGCTATCGAGGAGCTTGGCGACCGTAGCCTTCGCTGCTTCGAGTGGACCGGTGCGCACGAGATGACGGGCCCGGCGCACGCGTTCTTCGTCTGTCATGGACGGCGTCTCATGACCGAGCGCCCTCATCCGGGCGAGTTCGGACTCGGCCCACGGCGCGATGCGGCTCCCAGGGTGGTCCACGCGGACGGCGTGCATGGCCGCGACCGCCTCGTCGTACCGCGCCTGGCGGAGGAGGCTCTGCGTATGCTCGAACAGAAGGTCTGTGCGATTGGGAATTTCCGGGTAGGTCCACAGCAGGTCGCGGAGGGCTTGCTCGGCGATCGGGTCGCCAGCGCGAAGGAGGGCGAGGACCTGACCGAAGCTTGCCTCGACCCGCACGGTTTCATGTGGACTTTGCGCGGCCTCGGCAAAGAACTCGGCCGCCCGCCCCGGGTGGCCTCGAAGGAGCTCCAGCCGGGCGCTCTGAAGGGCGATGCGATCGCTGATTCGCGGGAGTCCGCGATGAGCCAAATCGAGCTGCAGGCGTGCCTCCTCGTAGTTCGCGTCCCCGATCTGCTGGATGGCGGCACGGTACGCCTCGATTGCGCGCGCCTCGGGAGGCTGGGCATCCATGCCTTGGAACGCGTGCAGGTACGGCCCGCACATCGGGGCGCGCCATTGCACCAGACTGATCGGTGCGGCGCTGATCTGCGGCTGATCCCCGACGCACATCGGCGCGTCGGGCGATGCGTACGCCGGTGTAGGAAGCGATGCGAATAGCACCGCCGCGAACACCGTTGAGATGAGTCCGCGATGAGCCACGCTCCCTATAACATTGCAAATTTGTGAGGTGATGCGCAAAGGTTGAGTTGCCGACACGCCTCTTTATACGTCTTCGGCGGCTCTGCGCTTCATTCTTGCAGAGCGTGGTCGGCTTCCGGCCCTTCGCCCGCCCCGATCTCACCCATTTCAGCCGGGACGCTCTCGTCGGGTTCGTCCTCTAGCTCGGGTCGCAGGACCGTGACGATGCCGACTCCGACGAGCACCGCGAACCCAACCATGAGCCACAGCGTACGCCACTTCGCGGTTTCGTATCTTTCGTCCTCGTGAGGCATTTGCTCAGCCCGCGAGCTCCACCAAGGCGGCGCGCGCCGCAGCTGCCGCATCGTCTGCGGGAACGTCTTGGGACTCGCTTTCGGTGCGCTTCTTGAGCTCGACAGTGCCTTGTTTCAGGCCACGCGTCCCTACGGTAATACGGACCGGGATCCCCAGAAGGTCCGCGTCCTTGAACTTGACCCCAGGTCGTTCGGAGCGGTCGTCGAGAAGGACTTCGACGCCTTCTGCTTGCAACGACTCGTAGATCTCGGTGGCTTTTGCGAGAGGCGCCTCGTCTTTGCCGATCGGGGTGACGATCACCTGATAGGGGGCGACCTGGACAGGCCACCGGATGCCGTGTTCGTCGTGATGCTGCTCCATGATGGCGGCGATCAGGCGCGTGACCCCGATGCCATAGCAGCCCATCACGATCGAGCGGCTCTTCCCCTCCTCGTCGAGGAACGTCGCCCTCATCTTGTCGCTGTAGTGGGTGCCTAGGACGAAAATATGACCACCCTCGATGCCGCGGTAGAGCTCGAGCTTGCCGTCGCAGTTGGGGCAAGGGTCGCCCGAGGTGGCTTGCCGAATCGAGACGACCTCCGCTTCGAAGTCACGGCCGTGGTTGACGTTCTTGTAGTGGTAGGGCGTCTGTCCCGCGCCGACGATCGCGTTCGGTACGGCGACCGCGTCTGGATCTGCGATGACGCGACCTTTGAATCCCACCGGACCCACGAAGCCGATCTCGGTCGAGGTAGCTTCTTTCACCGCGGCGTCGGATGCGAGCACTACCTCCTCGACGCCAAGGTGCCGGGCTAGGCCGATTTCGTTGATCTCGTGGTCTCCGCGAACGACGGCCAACACCACTTCTTCACCTGCGGCGTAGAGCAGCGACTTGAGCGTGTGGGACGCCGTGGTTTGCCCGCCAAAGAAGGAAACGACCTCGTCGATCGAGCGTGTGTCGGGCGTTTCGACCTTTTCTAGCGCCGCCGGCTCGGTCGATTGGTTAGCGGGTGGCTCGGCTCGGCCAGCCTGCGCGACCTCGACGTTGGCAGCGTAGTCGCACGCCCCGCACGCGACGATCCAGTCTTCGCCGGTCTGCGCCAGGACTTGGAATTCCGCGCTCTGCTTGCCGCCGATCGCGCCGCTGTCGGCCTCGACGACGCGGTAATCGAGCCCGAGCCGCTGGAAGATCCGATGGTAGGTCTGCCGCATCTGCGCGTAGCTCTCGAGGGCAGCTTCCTCTGACACGTCAAACGAGTACGCATCCTTCATGATGAACTCGCGGCAGCGCAGCAGACCCGCTCGAGGCCGTGGCTCGTCGCGATACTTCAGCTGGATTTGATACAGGTTCAGTGGCAGCTGCCGGTAGCTCTTGATCTCGCGCCGCACGACATCGGTGACGATCTCCTCGTGCGTGGGCGCCAGGTGGTACTCGCCACCCTTGCGGTCCTTGATGCGCAACAACGTGGGTCCGTACAGATCCCAGCGCCCCGTCTCCTTGAAGTACTCGCTCGGAACGAAGGTCGGCATGAGTATCTCCTGCGCCCCCGCCCCGTCCATCTCCTCACGAATGATCCGCTCGATCTTATGAAGGACCCGCGTCCCGAGAGGCAGCAGCTCATAGATCCCAGCCCCAACCATCCGCGCATAGCCAGCCCGAAGCATGAGCACATGCGAAGGCATCGTCGCGTCTTTCGGAACTTCCTTCAGCGTAGGAATAAACGCCCGCGAATACCGCATGGCGCCCTCCTAACATGCAGCGGGGACAGGTTCCACCCCTCCAACCCCCCGAGATCCTTGAGGGTTCAGCGCAGAAAACCCAGCGCCTGGACGAATGAGGCGCTGGGATCCTTTGCTGAGAACCAGCGTGATTTCGGTAGGTTGGGTGGGGGGATCCTGTCCCTAGGTGCCGATGACGAAGCTTACGCTGGTGGTGCCGGAGCCGCCGATGTTGAGGGTTTGGACGTTCTTGGCGCCTTCTACCTGGTAGTCGCCTGCCGTGCCGGCGACTTGTTTGTGGCAGTCGAGGACTTGGCGGACGCCGGTGGCGCCGACGGGGTGGCCGGCACCGATGAGGCCGCCGCTTGGGTTGATCGGGGTGCTTCCGCCTAGGGCGATGACCCCTTCCTCAATCGCTTTCCAGCTTTCACCGGGGGCGGTGAGCGCGAAGTGGTCGATCGCCATGTACTCAGACGTCGTGAAGCAGTCATGGGTTTCGATCGCGTCGATTCCGCTGGTGTTCGCGATGCCAGCGCGCTTCTGGGCCGAGGTGACCGTGCTGCGAACGTGCGGCAGGATGTACTCGGAGTTGGCGCTCTCGGCGATCTTGTCCTCGAAGAGGATGCGTGCCGTGTTGTGACCCCAACCCTTGATGCGGGGGATCGACTCGAGCGGGACGCCGACACGCTCGGCCCACTTCTTCGCGTACTCGGGTGAGGCGACGAGCAGGGCTGCCGCGCCGTCGGTGACCTGAGAACAGTCCGAAATGTGGATGCGGCCGCCGATGCTGCCGTTGAACTCGTCACGGCTCATCGCGTGGTCGTAGTTCATGTACCAGGTGCGGGTCTGCGCATTCGGGTTGAGCTTCCCGTTCGCGTAGTTGATCGTGCTGATCTCTGCGAGATGCTCGTCCTTGATGCCGTAGCGCTTGTCGTACTCGTCACCGAGCTTTCCAAAGAGCTTGGGGAACGGGAATTCGATGCCCTTGGCTTCGAGCTCGTACCAAGCCGCGGTGCCGAGGAAATCGCCGCCCTCGCCGGGACCGACCGTCTTCATCTGCTCAACGCCCACCACGCAGGCCAGGTCGTATCGGTGCGCTTCGATTTCGGCGGCGGCCGCGAGGAGCGCGATGCTACCCGACGCGCATGCCGCTTCGTGGCGTGCGGTGGGAATGCCGCTGAACGCGGGATCGATCTCCAAGAAGAACGCACCGAGGTGCCCCTGCTTGCTGTAGAGTTCTCCGGCGAAGTTGCCGGTGTGGGCTACCTCGATCTCGCTGGGTTCGATGTGGGTTTCTTCGAGCGCGCCAAGCACCGCCTCGCGCATCATCGCGACGAAGTGCTTCTTCTCCTTGCTCCAGTTACGAGCAAAGTCCGTCTGGTAGCCGCCAAGAACGTAAACTTCTGGAATCTGTGCCATTTTTCTTACCAAAACCTTTCGCTCACGCAGCGACGAAGAACTTACCCACGTTGACCTGAGGGTCATCGAAGAACGTTGTGCCCTCTTGGGCGTTTGCAAGTGCGGGCGGCACGGCAAGGCCAGCCTTTTCGATCATCTGAATGGTTCGCTTCAGGCCGATTGTGTCGACCAAGACGCTCGGTGGCGCCCAGTTGAAGCCATAGCCCATGATGCGGTCGATGCCGGAGATGTCGTCGGTGACCTCGCCAACTCGATTGAACGAGTAGCTGATGTACCCGGCGATCACCTTCTGTGCGATTGCCGCGTACGGCCCGGTGGCCTCCGCAAAAGCGCGCATGCCGTCCACGTAGCGGCCAACACGGTGCAGGTTCGAAATCTCGTCGATGAAGCTGAGATCCGGTCGTGAGATCGACGCCTTCGCCACGTAGTTTTGGGTCTTCGGGTCGAGGACGATTTGCCCGCCTGCGTCATCCTTGCCGAAGAAGCCGCCGCCGGTCTTGCGACCAAGCACACCCTTTGCCATCAAATCAGCCATGTATCCCGGAAGCTTCAGCGTCTCGTGCGCCTCATCCGGAGCAAGCTCGTAAATGTTATCGACGATTGCGCGGTGGATGTCCCAACCGACGAGGTCGACCGTTGCCAGCGGCGTCAGTGCGCGGCCCGTGTACGGACCCACGAGCTCGTCGATCAGAAGCGGCCCGTGCTCCTCGGCGAGAATCGCGCATTCGTTGAGCAGCTTGAATCCGACTCGATTGCCCGCGAAGCCTGCCGTGTCCGCCGTTCGCACCATCGCGCGTCCGAGGAGCTTCGTGCAGTACGCGTCTATGAAGTCGACGAGCTTCGGGTCGGTATCCTTGCCGGCGACCAGCTCCGTGCCGACGATGACGTTCGGTGGGTTGAAGAAGTGCAAGCCGAGAAAGTTCTTCCGGAAGGACTCGCTGCGGCCTTCGGCAAGCTGGTTGATCGACAGCCCCGAGGTAACGGTGGCGACGATCGAATCCGGGCGGCGCACCTTGTCGATGCGGTCGAAGAACTGCTGCTTTAGGTCGAGCTGCTCGGTCACGGCCTCGAAGATCAGGTCGGCTTCCGCGACCACGCGATCGAAGTCGTCATCGTAGCTTCCGGTATCGACCCGGCTGCCCACGGTGCTCGACCGCACCATCTTCACCGCTGCGGCGAGCCCGCCGTGCGCCATTGGCACCGAGAACCACCACGTGTTTGATCGAGCGTGAGCTCAGCAAATCCGAGGATTTGCCGCTCGCCGCTGCTGTGGTCGACGACAACATCTCTTGTCCTTTCTCTTCCTCAGCTGTTTACAAGTTAACTAGCCGGGAAGGATCACTGTGGGTGGTGAGTACCCACAAGTCAACTGAACCCGTGCAAAAACAAGCATTTACAACCGCTTTACAAATCGATTCTAGGCGATTTTCGGCCAACTGACCGGAATCACAGCGATCCCCTCCGGGCCGTGTTAGGGAAGCGTTCCGATGGACGTTACCCACACGGCACAAGAGCTCGGAGTCAGCGAAGAGGCGGTCGAGCTGTTCCGCAGTGCGGATGTCATCGACCTCCACCTCGAGTCCTTCATTTGGCATCGTGTCTTTGGCTACGACCTCAATCGGGCGCACCGAGGCGGGTTCTTCGGGCGGAGCTTTTTCGGCCATGCGGACTTCCCCACGGCGCGTGAGACCGGCCTCGGCGGCGGCGCGTGGTTCATCACCACCAATCCCCTGCGGTCCGCAGGCAGTCGGGTGCGTGCCTTCGAGAAGAACCTTCAAGCCCTCCGCTCCTTGATTGAGAGTGCGCCCGGGATCACACACGTTCGCACAGCGCGAGAGTTCCGTGCTGCGCGGGCTGCGGGCGGCCACGCCGCCTTCATCGGGATTCAAGGCGGCAATGCGCTCGACGAGAGTATCGAGGCGCTAGATGCCATCGCCGACGGTTCCGTACTGTTCGTCACGCTCATGCACCTGACGTCATCGCGGCTCGGCGCATCCAGCGCGCCAGGGTCGAGGCGCAGCGCCGGGCTGACCGACCTCGGCCGGGCGTACGTCGAGCGGCTAAACGATCTTCGCGTCGCGGTCGACCTCGCGCACATCAGCCGTAAAGGTTTTTTCGACGCCGCCGAGGTGCACGACAAGACTCAGCCGCTGTGCGTCACGCACACGGGACTGGCCGGCGTCTATGAGCACTGGCGAAACATCACCGACGAGCAGTTGCGAGTCGTGGCGGACACGGGCGGCACCGTCGGGGTCATGTTGCAGGCCGCGTTCCTAGGGCGACGCCCTGTCACCGCCGGCACCATGGTCGATCACCTTGCCCACATCGTAGACACCGTCGGAGAGGACCATGCCTCCATCGGCACGGACTTCGACGGGGCGATCACGCCGCCGAAAGACGTGCCGGGACTTTGGGCCCTTCCGCGGGTGGTCCAGCAAATGCTGGACCGAGGCTGGTCCGAAGTTCGTATTCGGAAGATCCTCAGCGGCAACGCGTTGCGGGTCATCGAGGCGTTGCGCGGCTAGCCGGGCGCGCACAGGCTTCGGTCATGGCACTCCTGGAACAGATCAACGCCGACCTCAAAAAGGCCATGCTCGAACGCGACGAGGTGACCCGCGACACCCTTCGCATGATCAAGTCCGAGCTGCTGACGCTCGACAATCCGGACGTGATCGCCGTTCTGTCCCGCGCGGTAAAATCGCGACGCGACAGCATCAAGAGCTACGTCGAGGGGGACCGCCAGGATCTCGCCGACAAAGAGCAAGCCGAGATCGAGGTGATCGAGCGCTACCTCCCGAAGCAGCTCAGTGAAGGCGAAACGCGCGATGCAATCGCCGGGATCATCGAAGAGTTAGGCCTGTCGAGCAAGAGGGATCTCGGCAAGGTCATGAAAGAGCTCAAGGTGCGCTATCCCGGCCAGGTCGATGGAAGGCAGGCCTCTTCGATCGCCGGACAGCTACTCGGCTGACATCCTAGTTGCCCGAGTCGTTCCGGCCTGACCACCACAGCCGGTATCGCTCCCGGATCGCTCTGCGATCGTCGCGCGGCATGTTCACTCGGTAGCCGTAGTCCTGGGCCGATGCGCGAAGGAGATCGCGGCTGGCGATTGCGCGAATCTCAGGGTCCTCGTGATCTAGGCTGTCGATGAGCCACTCCACACGCGAACGTCCGGCGTTGTCGGAAAACCAAGTGCGCCAATCTGGCTCACGGTCACCGAAGTCTTGCGCGGTGAGCATGCGCAACACGCGCCATGCGGCCTCACCGAGAACGCTTCGCTCCGACAGCGCCGAGATGAGCGCCTCGACGCATTGTTCATCGCGGAGAACGGCAAGGGCGCGCATCGCGAGCAGGCGTGAGCGCTGGTCCGTGTCAGATGCGACGGCCAGAGCACGCAGCGACTCCTTGAGCCCTTCCACGCCTTCCTGTTCATCGAAGACCTCTAGCGCATAGAGCGCGCTTCTCGAGACACCTTGGTCGTCGTCGAACAGGGTCGCGGCTAGGGGTTCGACCAGAACGGGGTGGGGCAGCTCGGCCGCGACGAGCGTCGCGTAGTACCGGGTTTCGGGGTCTTCCGACTTGAGGAGCTCGACGATGTAGGGCGCGGCGCGGTTGCCAAACGCCACCAGGGTTCTGCACAGGCCGGAGACGCTCCCGCCCCGTGGAGGCTGCACGTGCGGCTCCCAGCGGTTGAACCACAGCCTTCCGGGAAAGAAGTCTCGCAAGATCGGCAGGACGTCTTCACCCATCGCCAGCAGAGCGGTGTGCTCGGGTGCTTCTTCGTTCGGGCCGTGCATCCCGAGCTGGACGGCCATGGTGCGGACGCGGGCGGCGAAGTCTGGCGGCTCGACGATGGGCAACGGCGTTCTGGGTGCCGACCCAACGGCGGTCAGCCCACCGACGTTCAATCGTTCGACCAAGAACTTCATGGCGACCGCTCGCGCGTGGTCGCCGCGGGCCGGTGGGATTCCCGTCCACCGTCGAAACGCCTTGCCGAGCTCGCGGTCGGGCCACCATTTGGCTTCGAGGCTCTCTCCAGGGGGCGGACTGGAGGTCCGCCAGCGGCCGTCAGGAGCTTCCGACCCCGGTGGTTCAGAACCAGGAGGCGCGGACTTCGGACCGTCGCTGGGACTCGGCGCATCGACGCGGTCGGAAGGTGCGTTCTTGATCAAGTAGGTCGAGCCCTTCTTGTCCTCTGGCCCCATTGTTCATGAGGGTACACCAATCGGCGTCAAACGAGCATTTTGATTCGGCGCTCCTCTTGGGCAGTGCTCCCCCTTCCGCTAGAGGCTTCGCGAAGAAGCTTCTTGATGCGGAGCCCGAGCACGTCGATCTCGGTCGATGCGAACTGCTCGCCGCCGAAGCGCGCCACCTGTTCGGTTTGGCGCCGGAGGATCTCCATGTCTTGCCGCAAGATGCGCATGGCTAGCGGCTTGACGACCGCTCGCAGAATCGCATTTGGAATAGGGACTCTGACGGCCACCGTGGCGAAGAGGTCCGTGACGGTCGGTGTGCGGGGCGTTAGCGCGGTGGTGGCGATGATGTGATTGCGATCACTCAGTCGGTACTCCACTTGTGCGATGCATGGGAGAAGGAAGCGGTCCCAATGAAAGACTTCGCCGCCCTGCGGCGCCAGGATGCGGCCCGCCAACCCTTCCGGCCGTTGCTCGCCGATAAACTGCGCTTCAGCGCCGCCGTCCAGCGCTCGAATGACGACTTCGATCTGTTGGCGATCCTTGTTCTTACGGAAGAGACCGGCATGCACGAAGGCGGTGTGCGGAACGTCCAATGCGTTCTCGGCCACGGCATCGAGAGGTCCCGGCATCTCGAGCCGCTCTCGAACCGTGAAGTATCCGGGATGATCCGCGAAGGGAATCTCGTACGGCTCCGAATCCGGCTGAACGTCCGCTTCGGAGTAGACCCAGACCCAACCTTGCGAATCACGACATGCAAAGGACGGCACGCGGCGCGCCGCATGAT
Source organism: Deltaproteobacteria bacterium (assembly GCA_019313915.1). Classification (GTDB taxonomy): domain Bacteria; phylum Myxococcota_A; class Polyangia; order Polyangiales; family Houyiibacteriaceae; genus SG8-38. Next base: position 22,841 of record JAFDAJ010000010.1, on the reverse strand, counting down.
CGGGCTCACCGCACAAACCAGGCACTGCTTTGCATGAGCCCGCGCCGTCGAACTGCCATCCATGGTAGTGGCACTGGATGTTCCCATCGATGATGCGCCCGGCCGACAGCGGGGCGTTACGATGCGCGCAGCGATCCAGAAGTGCGACACTTTGTCCGCTCGAGTCACGAAACGTAACGATTGGTAATCCGTTCAACAAAAACGGTTTGGGCTTCGATCCCACCTCTTTACTGGCCGCAATCGTGTACCAACCCGGTGCAAACCCCGTGTTGGATGTCGACTCTGTCTGTAGTTCCAGCCGCTCGCTCATGGTGACCCGCGCGCAATTTCTGCGCCTGCCCAAGTGTGCCTTTGTCTCCTTTACGTAATTTAGCACGAGCGCGGCCGAACTTTCGATGGAACGACGTGGGTTCGACTGCTACACGAACGGCATGTCACGCCAAATCAACAAGGAACGTACGCGGCATCGCCTTCTTCAGGCGGTTCTCAAAACGATCCAGCGGTACGGATACGGCACCCTGACAACGGGACGAGTCGCAGAGCTCGCCGGGGTGGCGCAGCCAACCTTCTATGTGCATTTCCGAAGCATGGATCAGGCACTCGAGCAGGTGGCCGAGTGGGTCGCGCAGGAGCTCAGCCCCGGCCTCGACCCGGAGGCATCGGCCGAGCTCGACCGAGCCGCCGATGTGCTCGAAGAAGCCGTGCGGAAATGCACGCGCTCGCTCGTCCGGGACCGCAAAGTGGCCGAAGTCTTCCTCCGCAATCGCCGGGACCAAACCTCCGCACTGGGCCGGCGCTGGAGCGTGCTCACGGGAAGCTTCCGTGAGCGGATGCGCCAGATCGTCGTTCAGGTGAACCCCGAGGTCGCGCCGTCCGATGCGGCGGTCTATGCGGAGTTGCTGGTCAGCATCGTGTTCGGTCTGGCCGAGGCCTATCTCGACGGCCGGGTCCTCGACCTCGACCGGGCCACGGCCACCGCTTCTCGCGCTATCGTCACTGGCCTTGTCTCGACCTCGCCGGTCGCAGACGCCGCCTGAGAAGGCCGCTTCCGAGGTCGGCTTCCGAGGTCGACTTCCGAGGTCGACTTCCGAGGTCGACTTCCGATCAAGGGGCTCGCATGTTAGGCCCGCGAGGTGACTGATCTCTTCAACCCATCTCCGGAGCACCGCGCGCTTCGCGAGCTCGTCCGTTCGTTCACCGAAAGAGAAGTCGACCCGCAAGCCGAGGCATCAGACCACGAGGAGCGGTTCAACATCGAGCTCTTCGTGAAGCTCGGTGAGCTCGGTCTTCTCGGGATCACCGTCGAGGAACGTTTCGGAGGCGCGGGCTTGGATCCGGTCGCCGCGGTGATCGCACATGAGGAACTTTCGGCCGCCGACCCGGGATTCGCTTTGGCGTATCTCGCGCACTCGATGCTCTTTGCCAACAACCTTCAGATCAACGGTAACGACGAGCAGCGGAGCAAGTACCTGCCCGACGCGTGCACCGGCAAGAAGGTTTGCGGCATGTGCATGACCGAGCCCGGGGCGGGTACGGACGTGCTCGGCATGCAGACCACGGCGGTCCGTAAAGGGGACGCTTACGTGCTCAACGGCACCAAGATGTGGATCACCAATGGAGCCGTGAGCGACAACGAGCTGGGCGACACGTTCCTGGTGTACGCCCGGGTGGAAGGCAGTCCACGCAACCAGCTTTCGATGTTCATCGTGGAGAAGGGATTCGCCGGGTTCAGCCTCGGGCAGAAGATCAAGGGAAAACTCGGGATGCGCGCGTCGACCACGGCCGAGCTCGTGTTCGAGGATTGCCGAGTTCCCGCGGAGAACCTGGTGGGCTCCGAAGGCGCCGCGACGCTTCACATGATGCGAAACCTCGAGCTCGAGCGCGTGACTCTCGCGGGAATGAGCCTGGGGATCGCACGACGATCGATCGAAGTGATGAATCGCTATGCGAGCGAGCGCTCTTCCTTTGGCAAGCCGCTACGCGATTTCGGCCAGATCCAACGCTATATCTCGCAGTCGTACGCGGAGTACATGGCGGGCCGCGCCTACACCTACCACACGGCCTCAGTGATGAGCTTGGACACCCCGGGCCACCGTCTCGACTCCGACGGCGTGAAGCTGTTCACCTCGACGATGGGCAAGGATGTAGCCGACCGCGCGATTCAAGTCCTCGGCGGCTATGGCTACGTCGCCGAGTACGCCGTCGAGCGATTGTGGAGGGACGCGAAGCTCCTCGAGATCGGTGGCGGCACGATCGAAGCGCACCAGAAAAACATGTGCCGTGAGCTCGGCCGCATCGAACGCATTTTGTGAGAAACCCCACATCTCGCCAGCTTGTTCACAGTTTTCGCCTCCCTAAGTAGGCGATGGCTCTTTGGAGCCGCTATGCTGTGCGCTGTGACACTTTCCTTCGGGGGGATTAGGACGAAGTGACGCAAGAAGCCGCAACCAGCGATATACCCAGGCCACCAGTCGACCTTCCGGTTCTCGGAAAGTTCGCCGGCTATGACGTCCTTGGGCGCCTCGCGCTCGGTGGCATGGCCGAAATTCTTCTCACGCGTCACGCCAACACCGACGGTGACCACCGCTTCATGGTGGTGAAACGGATTCTGCCGCACTTCGAGCAGGATAACGACTTCGTACAGATGTTCCTCGACGAGGCGCGAATCGGGATGCAACTCAAGCACCCGAACATCTGCCAGTTTCATCAGTTCGGTGCGGACGAAGGGTCGCACTTCATCGTGATGGAGTGGATCAACGGAGTGCCGCTTGGGCGGATGATTCGCAAGGCGCGCAAGACCGGGGGAGTGGGAATCCCCATCGCCATTCGCGTCGGCGTCGACGTGGCGCGGGCGCTTCACTACGCTCATATCGCGAACGACGAGCATGGCGAGCCGTTCAACATCGTTCACCGGGACGTATCGCCGCACAACGTCATGATCGCCTACACGGGCACGGTGAAGCTGCTCGACTTCGGCATTGCGAAAGCGGACCACCGCTCGCACAAGACTCAAGCAGGCGTGGTCAAGGGCAAGTTCGCCTACATGGCGCCCGAGCAATGCACCGCGGGTCAGGCCGACCACAGGCTCGACATCTTTGCGCTGGGCGTGTGCCTTTTCGAGACGCTCACGGGGCGTTCGCTCTACCGCCGGCAGACGGAAGCAGCCACCATGCGGGCCGTCATCATGGATCCTGTGCCCTCGCTCAAGGAGCGTCTTCCCGACGTTGCCGACGAGCTCGATCAGATCCTTCAGAAGGCCTTGGCGAAAGAGCCCGGCGACCGCTTTGCGACGGCCGAGGAGTTTGCCAACGAGCTCGAGCGCTTCGGCCGGGCGACCAAGCAGATCGCCACGCAGCGCGAGGTCGCCGACTTCGTCAGGAAAGTCTTTCCTGAGGAATTCACCCGCGGTCCCCGCGTCGACACGGTGCCGTTCGGGGCCTCGATCACGCTCGACATGCATCATGCGAACGATTCGGCTTCAGCGAAGTCATACGTTTCGCAGATTCCGGGCGCAATTCGCGAGCTCGAGATCGACGGAGCTGGGGCTGGTTTGGACTTGGGACATCTGCTCGATGCGCCGATCGTCGAGCAGCTCCCTGCGCCCGCAGCCGATCCCGCAAAGCCGGATCCTCAGCCCAGCGGGCAGACCGTGCAGGACCCTCCCAAAGCGATCCCCAACCGTGCGGCGCCAAGAAAGCGATCGGCAGGCCCGAAGAAGCCGTCCGGCTTCGGTTGGAAGCAGGTCGCGATGCTCCTGGTCCTCGTCCTTGGCGGCACCGCAGTAGCCTACGACCAAACCGACATCGTCAAGGATGGGGTGGCGAGGATTGAGTCGATGTTCGAGGACAAGGGCCCGCCCGAGGTCGCGGTCGATGACAATCCGCTTTTACGCGAGCACGGGGCGCGCATCCTGGTTGCCTCTTCGCCCCCAGGCGCAACCGTCTTCTTAGATGGCAAAGAGCAAGGCCTCACGCCGGTTGCTTTGACGGGATTGATGCAGGGCGAATATCGAGTCCGCGTCGAGTCGCCCGGTTTCGCGTCCTGGGCGACCAAGGTCCAGGTGTCGAATGGCGAGACCGCCGGCGTGACCGCCGCGCTTCTCGGCAAACAGGGTGGTGCGAAGCCAGGGGCGTTTGGTCGCGTGAACATCGAAACGACGCCCCCGTCGGACGTCTACATGGCCGGTGACTTGATTGGGCGGACTCCGATGGAGACCGTCTACGCACCCCTGGGGCGCGTGACGTTCGAGTTCGAGCTTACAGACGGTCGAAAGGTCAGCCGCCAGGTCAGCGTCCGATCGGACAGCATCGCGCGTGCGCGATTCGACCTGAGCAAGCCCAGACGTTAGGCGTTCGTCTCGTCCCGCAGCCGAACGTAACTTTCGTACCGTTCGCGATCGATATCGCCCGCGTCCACCGCGTCGATCACGGCGCACCGCGGCTCGTGCGTGTGGCTGCAACTCCGAAAGGAACACTGCTCGCGATATTCCGTGAACTCCGGGAAGCACTGGTCGAGGTGCTCGATAGGCAGCGCCCATGTGCCGAGCTCGCGGATCCCAGGCGTGTCGGCGAGGAATCCTCCTTCAGGGAGGACGTGCAGAGAGGCTACCCGGGTGGTGTGACGGCCCTTGCCGTGATGATCGCTGATGGTCGCGATGTTCAGATCGAGGCCGGGGAGGATGCGGTTGATCAGGCTGCTCTTGCCGACCCCCGACGGGCCGACGAACGCAGAGATCTTGCCCTGTAGAGCACCGGTCAAGGCGTCCATCCCTTGGCCAGTCTCGGCGCTCACCGTCAGGACGGGGTACCCGATCGACTCATATGTCTCCTGCCAGCTGAGGTCGCCCGGTTCGCAGAGGTCCGCCTTGTTCATGACGATGACCGGCTGGACACCCTGGTGCTCGGCGATCACGAGGAAGCGGTCGAGGAGGCGCATGTTGAGCGCGGGTCGGCCGTAGCAGAACGTCACGAAGAGCTGATCGAGGTTTGCGACGAGCACGTCCTCTTTGTTCGGTCCCCTGCCTGGTTGGCGCCTCGAGAAGCGACTTTCACGGGGCAGGACTTCGACGACGACGAAGCTCTGGCCATCCGGCTGCGACACCATCACTTGGTCCCCGATCACGCAGAGGTCCGTCGTCCGCGGCGTGTTCTTGAGCCTTCCGCGCAGTCGGGCTTGCACGACATCTCCGTCGATGCGGACATCGACGAACCCGGCGGTCGCGCGGACAACTAGACCTCGCATCGTCTCGGCCATCGTCAGCCTTGGCAGTTCGAGTCCGGATCTTTGGTGATCAACGCGCGCAAAGAGTCCTGGTGGGCGATCCACGCATCGACGATCTCTTGCGGCGCATCGTGGTCGCGCAGGGTCTCGATCAAGATTTGCCGGCGTCGATCGAATTGCCCCCCGAAAATACGATGGGGCCGGTGAGCTTCATCCAGCGCTCGGCCGGCGTACTCGACGGGCGCACCGAGGTGCTTCGCTGCATGCTCGTATTCGAAGCGTTTGATGCGGGTGCTTTCCGCGCGGGTGAACAGAAAGCCAATCATCATGTCGCCGAAGCACCGGTCAACGAAATCGTCCACGATGGCTCGAAGCTTTGGCTCCCCGCCGAGCTGTTCAAAGAGGCTCATCTAGGCGATGACCCTGATGCAATGTAGAGAGTCGATCAAGTTGCGTCGATTGGGCCGTCAGGCGCTGCATCGGCGCCTGGTTTTCGCCCGTTAGGCTTCGACTCTCGCAGATCACCCTTCCCATCAGCGCCGAGATCGTGGAACCTCCATTACTCCGATTGGAATGGGGTTGCAGAAGCGTCTTCACGACAGCGAGATCTTACTCGACCTGGCTGCCAGCGATCTGCAGGGCTTGGTCCAGCAGGCCGTGGACGAGCTCGTTCGGTTCGGCAAGCTGAACGATCGTCAACGCAAGGCGATTCAAAGCACGCTCGCCGAGCGCGGCGAGGGAGAGCTCCAGGACCTCGGCGGTGGAGTGGGCGTTCTCCGTGTGCGTTACGAAGCGCAGAACGGAGACTCTTACCGTTGTGCGCTGATCCGTCTTCCCGAAGGTGTTCGCGCGAGCGATCATGAAAGGGTTCACTACGTCTGGTTGATCGTCGCGCCCTACGGCGGATCGACTCCACCCAATGAGGACCTCGAACCCTTCGGCTGGATGTTGCGCGACGAGCGATTCAGCGCGTCGATCATCGGCGCCAACGATCCGATGCAAGTGCTCGCGACCTACCAGCTCTACTTGGAGTACGTCGAAGCGCCGCCCGATGAGCGAAGACCGTCACTAGTCCCGACGTATCCGAGCGCTGCGCCACCCGAAACCGGGTTCGCGTCGGGCCTCGTTGCGGACATTCGGCGCAAGCTCCCCTTTTACGCGAGCGATCTCATCGATGGTTTCAACGTCAAGGGCCTTGCGACCATCCTGTTCTTGTTCTTCGCGTGCTTGGCGCCCTCCATTGCGTTCGGCGGTCTTCTGGCATTTCTGACGGACGGAGAGATCGGAACGGTCGAAGCGATTCTGGCGACGGCAATCGGTGGCGTGGTGTACGCGCTCTTTTCCGGGCAGCCCCTCACGCTGCTTGGCAGCACGGGTCCCGTCACGATCTTCTTGGCCATCCTCTACGTCCTTTGCCGGCAGCTCGGCGTTCCCTTCCTTCCCGGGTTGTTCTGGATCGGCATGTGGACGGCGGCGCTCATGATGATGTTGGCCGTGACCAACGCCAGCCGATACATCCGATTCTTCACACGGTTCACCGATGAAATCTTTGGGGCGCTGATCGCGCTGATCTTCATTACCGAAGCCTTCCGCGACATCTTTGGAGACATCTTCGGGACAGAGGTCCCCACCAATGGTGAGCTGCTGGCGCTGATTCTGGCGCTCGGAACGTACATGATCGCCCTACAGCTCTCCCGCGTGAGGCAGAAGCCACTGCTGACCAAAACGGTCAGGGAATTCCTGGCCGATTTTGGGCCTATGATTGCCATTTTCGCAATGACCGCTGCGGCGTGGGCAATGCGACCCATCGAGCTCGAGCATCTCGCCGTTCCACACCAGTTCGCAACGACGAGCGGACGACCGTGGTTGGTCAACCCGATGGACGCGCCGACTTGGTTCTGGTTCGCGTCGATACCGATCGCCGGCCTAGCCGCGGTCTTGCTCTTCTTGGATCAGAACATCACGGTTCGCCTGGTCAACAGCCCGCAGCACCGGCTGAAGAAGGGCGTCGGTTACGACCTCGACATGGCCGTAATCGCGGTGCTCGTCGCCGTTTGTGCGGTGATTGGCTTGCCGTGGGTCGTCGCCGCGACCGTGCGCTCGTTGAACCACGTTCGAAGCTTGGCGACCGTTCGGCACCACGCCCGCGGTGAGCACATCATCTCGGTGATGGAGAATCGCCTCACGCCGCTGGTGGTTCATCTGCTGATCGCAGGCTCGCTGCTGTTCCTCGGGCTGCTTCGCGAAATCCCCATGTCCGTGGTGTTTGGTTTGTTCCTGTTCATGGGTATCGCATCGCTCCGGGGCAATCAGTTCATCGACCGTCTGAAGCTGTGGGTCACCGACCCGACGCTGTACCCGCCCACACATTACATCCGACGCGTGTCCCGGACGGTCCTTCACAGCTTCACGCTGATCCAGGTGGTGTGCTTGTCCGCTCTGTGGTTCGTGAAGGAGTCTTCCTACGGCGTTCTGTTTCCGCTTTGCATTGCGCTACTGGTCCCCATCCGAAGCGGGCTGGAGCGCATTTTTACCCAGAGAAACCTGGCCTTCTTGGATGCCGACGAAAATCCCGTGGTTGGAGCAAGAGTTGGGCGTTGCACCGTGGGTGTTCGAAGCGGTCTTCCTGCCGTTCCTTGCGTTTCTGTTCGTGTTCTTGGCCCGTGAGCTGCTCCTGTTTTTCTTCAGGCGAAAGGTCGAGGATCCGGAGCGGCGAAAAGTCTGGCGCCAATGGACGCTCTGGGCCGCGCTACCCCTAGCGATCTTGTCTGCCGTCGGCGCCGCCTGGTTTCGGCAGCAAGACCTCGCGGAGGCGCTCGCGAAAAGTTCGGGGGAGGTTGTCGAGGTGCAGACCTATCTCGGGTCCGGCACAAAAGTCGTTGCCTACACGCTCTTGCTGCTGACCTTCCTCTTGGTCGTTCAGCGGACCTTTCGCAATATCGTTGCTCGAGTCGAGGATTGGAAGCACGCGGAGGAAGGCGTGAAAGTGCAGAGCGCCGTTCTCCTGTCGCCAGAGCGCGTGCGCACGACGTTGATAGGCGCGCTACGGATCCTCCGAGCCCTAATCTTCTTTGCCCTGTTCTACGTATACGTCCCGTTCATTCTCAGCGCAATTCCTCAGACGCGCACCTTTGCGGGCAAGGTCATGCCGTACCTGATGGCCCCCGTCGTGACCGCGGGGAAGGCTATCGTTGCGTACCTTCCCGATCTTGCCATCCTGTTCGTGATCCTCGTCATTGCACGCTACGCGATGAGGCTCCTTCGATTTTCGATGGTGGCGATTGGCGCCGGCGGAATCAAGCTCGAGGGGTTCGAGCCCGAGTGGGCGGAGCCCACGTACAAGCTCGGCCGCATGCTGTTGATCTTGGTCGCGATCATCGTGAGCTACCCCTACCTTCCAGGGTCGGGTTCCGACGTTTTCAAGGGATTCTCACTCTTTGTCGGCGCCTTGGTCACCCTTGGCGCCAGCTCCTCCATCGCAAACGTGATCGCCGGAATCATCTTGACGTACACCGGCTCATTTCGCGTGGGCGATCGCGTCAAGATTGGGGAGACGGTCGGCGATGTCACCGAGAAAAGGCTCTTCGTGACGCGGCTGCGGACGATCTACAACGAAGAGGTCACGCTGCCCAACGGGCTGGTCATGCAGACCCAGATCATCAACTACACCAGATCCTCAGAGCAGGGCGGACTTGCGCTCACCATCGAGGCTGACGTCGGATACGACGTGGACTGGCGCACCGTGCACGAGCTCCTGAAGAACGCTGCCGGCAAGACCGAGCGCATTCTCGAAGAGCCAGAGCCATTCGTGCTGCACAACGGCCTCGGCGATTATGCCGTCCAGTACAAGCTCGTCGCGTTCACCGACAACGCGAGGATCGCGGTGAAGACCGTTTCCGAGCTCCGCCAGCACGCGCTCGATGAGTTCAACGAGGCCGGCGTCGAGATCATGACGCCAATGGTGCACGCCGTACGAAACTCACTCGAGCTCGCGACGCCGAAAGGCGCAAGCGCAGAAGAGGCGGGGGCGTTTCGGGTAGGATCATCGTAGGGCAGCACAGCGATTGGGCGAGAGCCTAGCCGTACGGAGACGTAGACAGACGGCCGAGCTCCCGCCCAATCGCTGTGCTGCCCATCCCGATCCGTTCTCCGATTGCGTACATCGTCTCGGTTACCACGGCTCCTTGTACGGCCGCAGATCCAGCTCGAAGGTCCAGGCGTTGCGGGGCTGCTCGTGCAGCCAGAAGTAGATGTCGGCGATGCTCTTCGGGTCGATGAGGCCGTCTTCGCCTTTCGCTGCGGCGAAGTCCGGCATGGTTTCGTGCACGCGCGGGACGTCAATGACGCCATCGATGATCGCGTGCGCCACATGAATGCCCTTCGGGCCGAGCTCCTTGGCCATGCTTTGGGCGACGGCGCGGAGGCCGTGTTTGCCGGATGCGAATGCGGCGAAGTTGGCGCTTGCCTTCATGGCTGCGGTTGCGCCGGTGAACAGGATCGTCCCTCGCTCTCGCGGAACCATGCGGCGGGCGGCTTCACGGCCGACTAGAAAACCGCCCAGGGAAGACGCACGCCACATGTCTTCGAAAGCCTCGACGGTCGTGTCGAAGATCGACCCCATCGTGAAACCCGCCGCGTTGAAGATCGCGACTTCGACCGGCCCGAGAGCTTGTTCGGCGCTGTCGAACAGGGCGGCGATGGCAGCTTCGTCGGAGGCATCGGCACCGAACGCTTTGGCCTTGCTGCCGGTCGCTTCGATCTCGGAGACCAATGGCGCAAGAGCTCCCGCGTTTCGACGGGCCAGCGCGACCGAGTAGCCACCCTCGGCGAAGCGTTTAGCGACCTCAGCGCCTGTGCCGGTCCCGGCCCCAACTACGACTGCGCAACCTTTGCTCATGAGCGACCTCCAGAGATTGTTCATGTGGCCGGGGAGGCGGGACGCAAGGGTCGGAGACAGGGACCGGGACAGCGTCAGCGCCAGCGCCAGTGTCAGTGCCAGTGCCAGTGTCAGTGTCAGTGTCAGTGTCAGTGTCAGTGCCAGTGCCAGTGCCAGTGCCAGTGCCAGTGCCAGTGCGAGTGCGAGTGCCAGTGCCAGTGCCAGTGCGGGTTTCTCTGGTGGGAGTCTTGGTTAGCGTATTGTCCCTCGAATGACCCGCTCCGTCCCACTCCGCCTCCTCTCCGATCGAGAGCACTACGAGGAAGTCATGCAGGCGGTGCTTGCTGCGGAGCAGAGCGTGTGGGTGGCGACGGCGAATCTCAAGGATGTGATGGTCGAGGATCCGCGCGTGGTTCCGGGGCGTCGCCGAGGGCGTCGATCCAACTACCGATCGGTTCTCGAGATGTTTGAGGAGCTTGCGCAACGGGGTGTTGAGCTCCGAATCCTGCACGCGGCTGTGCCGTCGCGGGCGTTTCGCCGAAGCTTCGACGCGCAGTCCAATCTCGTCACGGGGGGCATTGAAATGCGGGTGTGTCCTCGCGTGCACCTAAAGACCGTCGTGGTGGACGCGCGTCTGGTCTACCTCGGTAGCGCCAATTGGACCGGAGCAGGGCTCGGCGCCAAAGGGGATGGCCGCCGCAATTTTGAAATGGGTATCATCACCTCAGACGAGCAGACCATCGATCAGATCCAGGAGCGCTACGACCGAATCTGGCGCGGCGCCGAGTGCGCCGACTGCCGCCTCCGAGAAGAATGCGAAATGCCCCTCGACGAAATCTGAGTCGAGGATCGGGGCACGGCGGAACACGACACGGGGACCCTGCGGACGGGTCGGGGCCACAACTGCGCCACCGGAGAACGGGTCGCGACGCACGTGCTCGCAAGCGGGGCCCGCTCGGCCATCTCCTTAAGATTCCATACGGCTAGCCTCCCGCCCACTTGCTGTGCCGCGCATCGCGACCCGTTCTCCTGTGTAGATGTTTACGTATGGAGGGGCACGGCGGAACGCGATGTGTGGGTTCAGCGGCGTGTGAGTGACAATCGGCCAAGACAGCAACCACCGCCGATTGGCGCGAGCTCCGAGGGGCGCCTTGCGTGGCCCCACGCCCCCAGTGTCTCCGGCCACCTTTGCAAGGCGCCCCGTCCGCAGAAGCCGCGCGTCGCGTTCCGCCGTGCCCCGTGCGCCCGATCGCGAGCATGCCCGTCGCGAGCCGTTCTCCGGTGACTTAGTCTTCCGTACGTCGACGTTTACAGAGGAGAACGGCTCGGGATGGGCAGCACAGCGATTGGGCCGGCGCCTAGTCGTATGTCGACTTGAGGAGTCGTGGCGACGGGGCGCCCGATCGCGAGCATGCCCGTCGCGAGCCGTTCTCCGGTGACTTAGTTGCACACACCGTCACAACCAGGCGAGCAGCATTGGAATCGACACCACCGAAACCAGAGTGCTCACCAGTACCAAGCTCGCGACCTGTTCTGGGCTTCTCGCGTACCTCTGCGCAAACAGGTAGTTCAAGACGCCCACTGGCATGGAGGCTTGCAAGACGAGGACCTTGCGGGTGAGGCCCTCTACGCCGAGCAGCGTGGTGAGGAGCAATCCGGCGGAGAGGCCGAGAGCAAGGCGGACGAACGACAGGATGAGCGAGCGGCCCAAGGACTCCGGGTGCATCTTGGAGAGCGATACTCCGAGGGTGAGAAGCATGAGGGGAATCGCGATGTCACCGAGGAGTGTGGTGGTGCGCGCGATCCACGTGGGGACGGAGACGCCGGACGCGACGACTCCAACCGTGAGGATGACTGCCCAGGTCAAAGGCGATCGGAAGAACGGCCGGAGTGAAAAACTTCCCGCAAAGAGCGGCCCGCCGAGGACGACGTGGCACGTCGAGGACACTGCGAAGTACGCCATTCCCAGCGCCAGACCCGCGTCGCCGAAGGCGAAGAGGCAAATCGGGAGCCCGATGTTCCCCGAGTTCGCGAAGACCAAGGGGCCGAGGTACGTGTGCGCGGGCAGGTTCATCACCTTGAGGACGGCGAACCCCCCGACGGCGAACATGCTCATGACGCTGGCGGCGAGGCCGGCCATGCGTGCGAGCTCCGCCGGTGGAACGTCGAGGCTCGTCAGGCTCCGGAACACGAGACACGGAATGCCGACGTTCAAGACGAGGCGTGAGATTGAGACTTCGTCGAAGTGCGTGCCCGAGCGAGCCCACGCCAACCCAACGAGGGCGACGACAAAGACAGGGGCTACGACGCTGAGGAGCTCCAGAATCACGGCGTCACCGTGACAGTGCCAGTATCAGTATCAGTATCAGTGCCAGCGACAGTGTCAGTATCAGTGTCAGCGCCAGTATCAGCGCCAGTGTCAGCCGCAGGGTCGGTGGTGCCGAACGCGCTACGCCTCAAACTGCCCGCGCTCTTTGAGGGCTTCGAGGATTAGGGCTACGGCGTTGTCTATGCGCATTTGGTCGAGGGCGACGGTGATGTCCGGGTCTTCCGGGGGCTCGAAGTTCGAGGTGTCGACGTCGGGGCGGCGTTCTCGGCAGAGGGCCTCGTCGGTGTTGACGTAGACTTGGATGACGCGGTCCTCGCCAATTCGTGCGGTGAGCTCGTCGCGGTCTTTTCGGGTAGGGCTTGGGAAGGCGCAGATGTTGATCAGGCCCGCATCGGTGACTGCCTTGGCGGCGGAGATCATCGAGCGGAGATCCTCGCCGACGGGGCTCACCACCGTGGCGGTGCGGCCTTCGTCGAACAGCTTCCGCTCGAGCGCGTAGGCGAGGGTCCAGCGGCCGGAGCCCGGAAGGCCAGTGAGCCAGATTGTAGCGCCGCGCTGGCCGAAGCGCTCCATGCGCTCGTTCGGGCTGACGAAGGTCTTGGGCTCCATCGCCGACTCGGCGTGCAGCTCCTTCATGACGTCGTCGATGTTCTGATCGCTGTCCTCAAGCGCGATCATGCCCGCCGCGACCGTGTTGTTCGTCAGTGTATCGATGACTATGAAGGCGCCGGTCTCGCGATTCTTCTGGTAGTCGTCGACGTAGAGCGCGCGGTGGCAGCTGAGGCGCACCTTGGCGATGTCGTTGAGCTCGATACCGTTGCTCGGCTTCTCTTCGAGCGTCCCCATGTCGACTTCGAAGTAGACCTTGTCGATCTGGGCGCGGACGGTTTGAGTGGTGTGCTTGACGAGGTACGCCTTCTCGGTATCGAGCGGTCTCTCGTGCAGCCACACGATGTGGGCATCGAAGCGCCGCGTGACCCGGGGGAGGTTGTCGGGCTTGACGATCATGTCGCCGCGGCTGATGTCGATCTCGTCTTCGAGCCGAATCGTCACCGACTGGCCTGCAAACGCCTCATCGAGCTCCCCGTCATAGGTGTCGATGGCTATGACCTTGGACGGCTTGCCTGTGGGGAGAGCTACGATTTCGTCGCCCTTGGCGATGACGCCGGAAGCGATTTCCGCTGCAAATCCGCGGTAATCCAGGTCGGGCCGGATCACGTACTGCACCGGGTAGCGAAAGTCGTCGAAGTTCCGATCCGCGAAGATAGGAACCGTTTCGAGGTAGCCGAGGACACTTGGTCCGTCGTACCAAGGCGTGTTCTCGCTATCGCTCACGACGTTGTCGCCTACGAGTGCGCTGATCGGGAAGAACTGGATGTCCTTGAAACGAAGTGTCTTGCCGAACTCCGTGAACTCGGCGCTGATCGCCTCGTAGACCTCTTGCGAGTAGTCCTTGAGGTCCATCTTGTTCACACACACCGCGAGATGCGGAATACCCAGCAGCGACGCGATGTACGCATGGCGCCGTGACTGCTCAAGCACGCCGTGCCGCGCGTCGATCAAGATCAACGCCACGTCGGCGGTCGAGGCACCCGTGACCATGTTGCGCGTGTACTGAATGTGGCCGGGGGTGTCCGCAATGATGAACTTTCGCTTGTCGGTTGCGAAGTAGCGGTAGGCGACGTCGATGGTGATGCCCTGTTCGCGCTCGGCCTTGAGGCCGTCGGTCAGGAGTGCAAGGTCGGGTTCTTCAGTCTGCGAAGCCGCGCGAACCGCCGCCATTTGGTCCTCGAACACCATGCCGGTGTCGTAGAGGATGCGCCCGATCAGCGTGGACTTGCCGTCGTCGACCGAGCCGACCGACACGAATCGGAGCATCTCTTTCTTCTGGTACTTCGCGAGATACGCTTCGATATCATCGCGAATCAGATCTTTGTCGTCTGTCATGGCGTTCCCTAGAAGAGCCCCGCGGTGGGCCTAAAAGTAACCCTCGCGCTTTTTGACTTCCATCGACCCTTCTTCATCGAAGTCGATGAGGCGCCCCTGCCTTTCGGAGAAGCGGTTCAGGAGCATTTCCTGGATGACCTTGGGAACGGTGTCTGCTTCGGATTCGACGGCGCCGCTCAATGGATAGCAGCCGAGTGTCCGGAAGCGCACCTTCTTCATTTGGGGCTTTTCGCCCTTTTCGAGCCGCATGCGATCGTCGTCGACGAGGATCCACGTGCCGGAGCGCTCGACGACGGGCCGCTCTTTCGCGAAGTAGAGCGGCACGACCTGGATCTTTTCGAGCCACACATAAAGCCAGACGTCGAGCTCCGTCCAGTTGCTCAACGGGAAGACACGGACGTTCTCCCCCTTCTTGATCTTCGCGTTGTAGACGTTCCAGAGCTCGGGGCGCTGATTCTTCGGGTCCCATTGATGATGGCTGTCGCGGAACGAAAAGATGCGTTCCTTAGCGCGCGACTTCTCTTCATCGCGACGCGCTCCGCCAAACGCGCAGTCGAACTCGTACTTCGTGAGCGCCTGCTTCAGGCCGTCCGTCTTCATGACGTCGGTGTACTTCTTGCTGCCGAAGTCGAACGGGTTCATGCCCATCGCGACGCCCTCGGGGTTGGTGTACTTGATCAGCTCACCCTTGAGATTGGCCTCGATCTTGTCGCGGTAGCGATACATGTCCTGGAATTTCCAGGTCGTGTCGACGTGCAGCAGCGGAAAAGGCAGCGTGCCCGGAGAGAACGCTTTCTCGGCCAAGCGAAGCATGACCGAGGAATCTTTCCCGACCGAGTACATCATGACGGGATTGTCGAATTCGGCCGCGGCCTCGCGGATGATCTGAATACTTTCCGCTTCGAGTTGGCGGAGCTGGCTTAGCTTGCGCTCGCTTGATTGCACCGGCGGTTCCTAGGGCACTCGTCGTTGGGACGCCACTCTATACGCCAGATCGGGCCGAGTTCAATGCCGAGCCATGTTCAGAAAGGCGATGAGGCCAAGCTCATGCTAAGAATGAGCCTCGGAACATGTCGGCTATCGTTTGGATGGATATGGAGATGTCCGGGCTCGAACCCGAGACCGAACGCATCTTGGAGGTCGCGGTTTTGGTCACAGACGGCGATCTCAATGTCGTTGCGGAAGGGCCCAACTTGGTCGTTCATCAAGCCGACGAGGTGCTCGAGGCGATGGACCGGTGGAACACGACCCATCACGGGCAGTCCGGTCTCACCAAACGCGTGCGTGAGTCGACCCTCGATGAGGGCCAAGCGTCCTCCGCACTCCTCGCCTTCCTCCAAGAGCACACCAAGAAGAAGAAGGCGCCGCTCGCCGGCAATTCGATTCATCAGGATCGCCGTTTCGTCGCTCGATACCTTCCCGATGTGGAAGACTGGCTCCACTATCGCAACGTCGATGTCTCGACGATTAAGGAACTGGCGCAACGTTGGTACCCGAAGCAGTACTCCGGACGCCCGACGAAGAAGGGCAGCCATCGCGCCATGGACGACCTGCTAGAGTCGATCGAGGAGCTCAAGTACTATCGGAAGGCTCTGTTTCTTCCCCGTGAGCCATGAGGCTCGCTCCGCTTCTCTTGCTCGCATGCCTGGGTTGTGCGGGAGCGACCAAGCCGGACCCTCAGACCGCCGAGTCGATCGTTCGCAGCCAAGCTGCGCCGCGTACTTTGGTGGACGCGGCCACCGGCAAGTCGATCGAGACAGAAGCCTTTCTCGCTGTGCTCCGCACGAAAAAAGTCGTCTACGTGGGCGAGCGTCACGACCAACCCAGTGATCACGGTGCGCAATACGCGATCCTTCGGCAGCTGCATCGGGACGAAGCCTCTCTCGCGATTGGAATGGAAATGTTTCAGGTTCCGTTCCAGGAACCGCTGACGAAGTGGAGTGCCGGGCTGATCGACGAAACTGTGTTACGCCGCGAAACCGAGTACGACGAACGTTGGGGCTTCGATTTCAGCATGTACCGGCCGATCCTCGAGTACGCGCGCAACCGGGGGATCGAGGTCGTTGCCCTCAATGCTCCGCAGGAGTTGGCCTACGCCGTCGCCAAGGGTGGCGTCGACTCGCTGTCGCCCGAGCAGGCCGCCGCATTGCCGGAGCTCGACCTCGCCAACGAGCAGCATCGGGCGCTGTTCGATTCCGAGTTTGATGAAGGGGACCACGCCGTAGGAGTTGCGGTCGACCAATACTACGAGGCGCAGGTCGTCTGGGACGAGACGATGGGCGCGCGAGTCGCCGAAATCCTCGGCCGGGTGGACGGTCCCGCCAAAATGATCGTCTTCGCGGGCCGCGTGCACGTCAAGCGTGGCCTGGGCGTCCCGGATCGGGCGGCCAAGCGGGGCAGCGTCCCGTATGCGGTGGTCCTGCCCGTCACCGACAAGGAGCTCAAGGCTGAGCTCAAGCGGCCGCCGGAAGAGCGCTCGGCGGACTTTTTTTGGGCTCTGGGCCGCTGAATTTCAGCCTGTTTGCGTTCGGCGCTCCTGCAAACTAGAACATGTTCCAGTTTCGGCGCTTCGGCCGGGGCTGATGCGTTCGAAGCCTTGCGCTCGAACCACCGAAAGGAAACTCGATGACGGATTGCTTCATCTACGACGCGGTGCGTACCCCGCGCGGCAAGGGACGAAAGAAAGACGGCGCCCTCGCCGATGCGCCGCCGCTCCGCATGGCCAAGACCGTGCTCCAGGCGTTGCCGGAACGGGGCGACTTCGACAGCAAGGAAATCGAAGACGTGATCTTGGGTTGTGTAGAGCCCGTCGGAGAGCAGGGCGCTAACGTCGGCCGGATGGCCGCGATGATGTCGGGGTACGACGAGAGCGTTCCCGGCGTTCAGCTCAACCGTTTTTGTGCGTCGGGCCTCGAGGCGGTGAACATCGGGGCGGCGAAGGTGAAGGCCGGCGATGTCGATCTGATCGTCGGCGGCGGGCTCGAGAGCATGAGCCGCCTCTCGATGGGCGCGTCAGGAGGCGCGTGGTCGGCGGACCCGGAGCTGGCGTGGGGCACGTCGTTCGTGCCGCAAGGGGTCGGCGCCGACCTGATCGCCACGCAGCAGGGGTACAGCCGTGAAGATGTCGACTCATTTGCCGTCGAGAGCCAACGCCGAGCCGCGGCGGCATGGGAGGGCGGCCACTTCAACAAGTCGATTGTTGCCGTGAAGGACAGCATCGGCGTGACGATGCTCGACCGAGATGAGCACATGCGCCCGGGTACGACCCTTGAAGACCTCCGCCAGCTCAAGCCGAGCTTCGAGATGATGGGCCGCAACTTCGGCTTCAATGCGGTCGCGCTTCAGAAGCACCCTGAGGTCGAGCAGATCAATCACGTGCACCACGCGGGCAACTCGTCCGGCATCGTCGACGGCGCTGCCGCGGTGTTGGTTGGTAACAAGGACGCCGGCCGGCGCCTTGGGCTCAAACCAAGGGCCCGCATCGTCAAATCCGCCACCGTCGGCAGTGAGCCTTGCATCATGCTCACCGGTCCCGGGCCGGCATCGAGGAAAGTTCTCGCGAAGGCTGGGATGCAGACCTCGGACATCGATCTTTGGGAGATCAACGAGGCGTTCTCGGCGGTCTGCCTGCTCTTCATGGAGGAGTTGGGCATCGACCACTCGGTCATCAACGTCAACGGCGGCGCGATCGCGTTTGGGCACCCGCTTGGCGCCACCGGCGCGATGCTCATCGGGACCATGCTCGACGAGCTCGAGCGACGGGATCTCAACACCGCGCTGATCACGTTGTGCGTCGGCGCAGGCATGGGCACCTCAACCATCATCGAGCGGGTGTAGGACAATGGCGATTATCGAATATCGAGTAGAAGACGCCATTGCGATCCTCACGTGGGACGACAAGGACCGTCCGATGAACGTGCTCAACGGAGATGCCCTTGCCGACCTCAGCGCCGGAGTCGAAAAGGCCGTGGCCGATGACGACGTGAAGGGCATCGTTCTAACGTCGGGCAAGCAGGGGATGTTCGTTGCGGGTGGCGACCTTCAGCAAATCGAATCGCTCGGCTCCGGTCCGATCGATGCGGCTGACTTCCTGAAGCGCACGAGCGCCGTGTTGGATCAGCTTCGACGCATGGAGACTTGCGGCAAGCCGGTCGTGGCAGCGCTCAACGGAGTGACGCTTGGCGGCGGTTACGAAATCGCGCTCGCCTGCCATCGGCGTATCCTCGTCGATCAGCGGCACGCGCAGGTCGGCCTGCCGGAGGCGGGTCTGGGTTTGATGCCGGCTGCCGGCGGCACGCAACGGCTACCGCGGTTGATTGGTGTGCAGGGCGCGCTTGGCCTGATCATGCAAGGCAAGCAGCTCGCTCCCGACAAGGCGCTCGAAAAGGGTTTGGTCGACGAGCTCGTCGAGCCGCACCATTTGATCTCGGCTGCGAAGAAGTGGATCAACGAGGATGGCAACGCGACGCAGCCCTGGGACGAGAAGCACTACAAAGTGCCCGGCGGCGGCGCCGACTCGGTCACTTTCGCACAGACGATGATGGGCTCGAACGCGATGGCCCACGCGAACACGTACGGGAACATGCCTTCGCAGCAGGCGATCCTGCAGTCCGTCTACGACGGCCTACGGCTCCCGATGGATCGCGCCGGCAAAGTCGAGACGCGTCAGTTCATTCGCGTGCTTCAGGACCCGACCGCGCGCGCGATGCTGCGGACGCTGTTCTTCAGCCTCCAGGAGTGTCAGAAGGGCGCCCGTCGGCCGAAGGACGTGCCCCGATTCGACGTGAAGAGGGTTGGCATCATCGGTGCGGGCTTGATGGGGCAGGGCATCGCTCACGTATCCGCCAAGGTCGGGATCGACGTCGTCTTGCTCGACAGGGACCTCGCGAGCGCGGAGCGCGGCAAAGAGAAGGTGAGCAAGACTCTCGATCGCCGTCTTCAGAAGGGGCGTACGACGCCGGATCGTGTCGAGGGAATCTTGAGCCGCATTCACGCAACCGAGGACTACAGCGACTTGAAGGGCTGCGACCTGGTCGTCGAGGCTGTCTTCGAGGATCGTGACATCAAGGCCAAGGTCACCAAAGCCACCGACGAGCAGCTTGGCGACGACGCGATCTTTGCGTCGAACACATCGGGCCTTCCGATCACGGGTCTAGCGAAAGCGTCGAGCCGACCGGCGAACTTCATCGGCCTTCACTTCTTCTCGCCCGTCGAGCGGATGCAGATGGTCGAGATTGTCGTCGGCAAGGAGACCTCGCAGGAAACCCTCGCCAAGGCGTGGGACTACATCCTCAAGATCAAGAAGGCTGGCATCGTCGTCAACGACAGCCCCGGGTTCTACACGAGCCGCGTATTTGGCACCTTCATTTCGGAAGGAAACCACCTCTTGGTGGAGGGAGTGACGCCTGCGTTGATTGAGAACGCGGCGAAGTCGGCGGGCATGCCGATGCCGCCGCTGAGCATTTCCGATCAGGTCGGTCTCGGGACGATGCACAAGGCCGCCAAGCAGGCGGAGACAGATGCCGCAGCTGCGGGCCAGAAGTGGGAGCCATCCCCAGCACAAGCGATCATCGCATCGCTAATCGGTGATCACGACCGCTGGGGCGCCCATCCTCCACCCAAGGAAGACGGAGCGCCTCGCACACCCGGCGGGTTCTACGACTATCACGAGGGCGGCAAGAACCTCTGGCCCGACCTCAGCACTGCGATGAGCCGTTGGATCGAAAGCAACGATGAGCAGCCGAGCGCGGACATCGTGCGCCGGCGCTATCAGTTCGTGCAGTGCCTGGAGGCTGTCCGGTGCCTCGAGCAAGGCGTCATCACGGACGTCCGTGACGGTGATGTCGGGGTCATCATGGCCGTGGGCTTCCCTGCTTTCACCGGCGGGCCGTTCACGTACATCGACAACTATGGCGTAGCGGATTTCGTTCGCGATGCAGACGAGCTGAGTGCTCGCTACGGCGAGCGCTTCGAGCCCCCGAAGCTTCTCCGTGACATGGCGGCGGAGGACCGAAGCTTTTATTCCTAGCGATAACCCGCAGCCTGCAGCGCGAAGAGATGGGCGTATCGCCCGCCTTGTTGTACCAGCGTCTCGTGGGTTCCCCGCTCGGTCACGCGGCCGTGCTCGATTACGATGATTTCGTCCGCCATCCGCACGGTCGAGAACCGATGAGAGATCAAGATGACCATCTTGTCCGCGGCGAGGCGGCCAAACCGTTCGAACACGGTGGCCTCCGCCTCCGCGTCCATTGAGGCGGTAGGCTCGTCGAGGACGAGGAGATCTGCCTCGTCGCGCATGAACGCCCGGGACAGTGCGATTTTCTGCCATTGGCCGAGCGATAGCTCTTGTCCGTCCTCGAACCAGCGCCCGAGCTGCGTTTGGTAGCCTTTGGGCAGCCGCCCGATGAAGTCGTGCGCCATGCCTTTCTCGGCCGCGGCTTGCCATCTTTCCGGATCGCTGAATCCCCGTACGTCCCCGACGCCGACGTTCTCTCCCGCTGCGAGTTGGTAGCGCACGAAGTCCTGAAAGATCACGCCGACCCTCTTTCGAAGGATGTCGGCGTCCCAGGCGTCGAGCTCGAGCCCGTCGAGTAGGATACGGCCCTCGGTCGGCCGATACAGCCGTGTGAGGAGCTTGATGAGGGTCGTCTTTCCGGCACCATTCTCTCCGACCAGCGCGAGCTTTCGTCCGGGGCGCAGGTGAAGGCTCACCTCTTGAAGGGCCGGCGTTTCGGCGCCGGGATAGGTGAAGCTCACACCTTCGAACCGAATGCCATCACCCGGCTTGGGGCCCTCGGTCGCAGAGCCGCCGTCGTCCGGCGCTTGATACTCGAGGTACTCGTAGAGGTTCGATAGATAGAGGCTGTCTTCGTACATCCCGCCAATCGATGCGAGGAGCGACGCCAATGCGGCTTGTCCCTGCTTGAACACCAGCAGGTACATCGTCATGTCGCCGAGGGTGATCCGCTTCGCGGCCGTTTCGAGGACGATCCATGCGTAGGCACCGTAGAAGGCCACTGTGCTCAAGAGGCTGAGTACGAAACCCCACGCGCCGCGGCGTAGCGTGAGTGTGCGATCCTCGGCGTACAGATCGCGAAAGATCTCGCGGTACCGATCCAAGAAGACGGGCCCGAGATCGAAGAGCTTGACCTCCTTCGCGAAGTCTTCCCGGGCGAGGAGAACCTCGAGGTAGTTCTGCTTTCGAGTCTCCGGTGCACGCCACGTGAAAAGCCGAAAAGCGTCCGCCGAGAACCGTGTCTCCACGAAGAATGAAGGGATCGCTGCGACGACCAACACGGCAAGCGCCCACGCGGACAGTTGCAACAAGAGACCGCTGTAGGCGATCAACGAAAAGGAGTGTTGCGCCAGCTGGAAGCTCCGCATCACCAAGCTGAGCGG
The DNA here is from genome assembly GCA_019313915.1 of Deltaproteobacteria bacterium. Classification (GTDB taxonomy): domain Bacteria; phylum Myxococcota_A; class Polyangia; order Polyangiales; family Houyiibacteriaceae; genus SG8-38. The sequence continues at coordinate 1,071 of JAFDAJ010000010.1, read as the reverse complement.
CCGATGAGATGCCTCTCGCCGGGCCCGGGTCATTCGATCGTATAGCTCGGAGTCTTCGAAGGCGGCCAAATCGAGCGTCAGTGCCTTTTCGAGAATCATCTCGTTGACTCGTTGTCCGAGCAGCGCTCGCAAGAGTTGTTGGCAAGTGCCCAGTCCCCTTTGCGCACCCGCCAGCAAAGCCACGAGCCCGAGCTCCACGACAACCCAAGTCAACGCGGTGCGCTGATCCTCGGCAGAGCCCGTCTCGGCCGCATGGACCACGGCGTCGACGATTAGCTTTCCAACCCAGGCCGCGCCGGCGGGAAGAACGCCGGCGACCAGGCTCAAGATTCCGAGCGCGAAGCTCAGCCCGCGGCTCGTCGCCCACACGAGGGTGACCCCGTGCTTCAATTGACGAAACACACCGAGCAGCTGTGGCCGGTCGAGATGGGGTCGGGAATCCATCGGCCGAGTCTAGGGCGCTCGTCGTGGCACGCCATAGCCGCCGAGTAGGCTCCGTGGTACGAACGTGCAATTGCGATTGCCTCATGACGGAGCGAGACAAAGGTCCCCGGATTCGAAAGGTCCCCGCCGGTGACAACCGCCAACGGCTGGTTTGCCCGGACTGCGAGTACATAGCCTACGAGAATCCCAAGGTCGTAGTGGGGGTGGTTGCGACCTGGGAGGACAAGCTCTTGATGTGCAAACGTGCGATTGAGCCACGCTTAGGCTACTGGACGTTGCCCGCGGGTTTCATGGAAATGGGGGAAACCCCGCAAGAAGGCGCGGCGCGCGAGGCATGGGAAGAAGCGTACGCAAAGCTCGAGGTCATCGACCTGCTTGCCGTCTACAGCCTCCGTCACATCAGCCAGCTTCAACTCTTTTATCGCGCTCGATTGCTTTCACCCGATGTGTCGGCCGGCCCCGAGAGCGAAGAGGTCGGGCTCTTCACCTTCGACCGCCTGCCTGCGACCGAGTTCGCATTCCCTTCCGTGCACTGGGCCATCGACCACTTCGAGCAAGCGCGCGGAGCCGACGCGTTCTCGCCGTTTGGAAACCCCTCCGGGCGAAGCGGTGACATGCGGCGTGGCC
>JAFDAJ010000065.1 GCA_019313915.1 Deltaproteobacteria bacterium | reverse complement strand
CCCGACGACCGGATTGAAGTCGACGACCTGCCCGAAGAGCTTCGTGAGCTCGAGGCGCCACCTGATCGAGACGCGAGCGCCGTCCGCGCGATTCCCTCGGAGACTTCGGAGATCCGTCCTTACCGTGATGCGGTTCTCGAAGCGAAGCGCACGATCATCCGTCGCGCGCTCGAAGAAACCGGCGGTCATCAGACCAAGGCTGCCGACCTCCTCGGCGTGCGGCAGCCCTACCTCGCGCGGCTGATCAAGAATCTTGGCGTGCCAAAGCCGTAAGGTCCTCGCAGTCACTCGGCAGCGTGACGACGAAGGTACTGCCCTTGCCCTTTTCGCTGGTGACCGAGACGTCGCCTCCGTGTAGGCGAACTAACTCTCGGGAGATCGACAGGCCCAATCCCGAGCCGCCCCGCGGGTGACTGGAGCGGTAGTAGCGATCGAAGACGTGGTCGACCTCCTCGGGCGAGAGACCGATGCCCGTGTCGGCGACGGTGATCTCCACTGTTTGGTCGACCGGTTTGACCGACACCGACACCTTGCCCCCGGACTCGGTGAACTTGAGTGCGTTGCCGACTAGATTTTCGAGCACTAGCAGGAGCTTGTCGGGATCGACCAGGGCGCCAGCGGGTTCGGTTTCGACGGTGAGCTCGATCTCTTGCTCGTCTGCAATGGGACGAAGCCCTCGCACGACACGCTTCGCGAGCTGGTCGATTTCCACCGGCGTCGTCTTGAGTTCCACCGGATCGAGCGAAACCCGAATCGCGTCGACCAACCAATTCACGATTCCGATCAGGCGCTCGGCCTGGTCGCCGACGATCTCGATGTACTCGCGCGCCGAATCGTTTAGGGGCCCCGCCATGTCGTCGAGCAGGTTCTGCGATGCGCCCTTGATCGAGGTAAGCGGTGTGCGTAGGTCGTGCGCCACGTCTTGCACCATTTCCTCGCGGCGGTGGGCGGCCTGTTCGAATGCGATCTTCGCGCGTGACAGGGCGATGTTGGCGCAGCTGAGCTTGACCCCACGCTGGGCCGCTAGCTGCTCGAGCTCGAGGTTCCGCGCGTCGAGCTCTCGCAGCTCCCTTGCAAGAGTCTCGAGCTTGACGGAGAGGTCAGCGTTCGTGTCTTCGGTGGTCATTTGTGGGCGGCGTGAACGAGGTTGCAATTCGAGGGCGCCTATGTGCAGATTACGACCTTGTGGGGCCGCTGCAAAGCGAGCCGCATCATGGACGCCTGATGACCATCGATCTTCAAGAGCTTCGCGGCTACATCGCCGACATGTACACGGACGTCGCGCAGTTGCCGCGTGTCAAGTTCCACTTTCCGACGGGGCGCCCCATTCTGGAGCTCCTCGGTTACGCCCCGGAGCTCCTCGACAAGATCCCTTTGGGCGCGATCGAGTCCTTTGCCGGTGTCGGATATCACTTCGATCTCGAGCCCTTGCGCGAAGGTGAGCGGGTGCTGGATCTGGGCTCCGGTTCCGGTACCGATGCCTTTTTCGCTGCGCTCCACGTAGGCGTGAAGGGCCACGTGACCGGCCTGGACATGACTGAAGCTATGCTCGAAAAGGCGCACGTGAATCTCGAGGTGAGCTCGCTTTCCAACGTGGGCTTCAAGAAGGGCTACGCCGAATCTCTCCCGCTCGACGACGAAAGCTTCGACGTAGTCATCAGCAACGGCGTCATCAACCTTTCGCCCGTCAAAGACACGGTGTTCGCGGAAATCCAACGAGTGCTAGTTCCGGGCGGAAGGCTCATGTTCTCCGACATCGTGACGGGCGTAGAGCTCCCCGATTCGGTTCGGGACAACTGCGCGCTCTGGGCGGAATGCATCGGCGGCGCCCAAGAATCGCAGCGCTACCTCCGCTTAATCGAGAAGGCCGGCTTCAAGGTCGAGAAAACCAGCCCAAACGAAAGCTACTCGTTCAGCCAAGACTCGACACAAAACGCGGCCCAAAAGTTTCAAGTCCACAGCATCAGCATCCTCGCGCGCCGCCTGTAGCCAAAAAGGGGACTGTCACCTTTTTTCTTTTTCGCCGGTGGGGAGGGCGCGGTCTTTGGAGTGGAGGCCTGTCATGGCTTTGGCTCTCGTGAGGAGGGCGTCGCCGATGTGGATCAATGCGAGCAGGCCGAGGAGGGGGGCTGCCACGATGGCGCCTTCGAGTCCTTTGGCCATCATTGCCGGGACCAGGGTGCTCAGGAACAGCACCCACAGCAGGGCGGCGCCGGTGATTTCCAGCATCGCGTACTTGCGGTAGCCCAGGTAGAAGTCGCCCAGGCCCGGGAACAGTAGGGAGCGGAGCCCAGCCGTCTTGGGGCTCTTGAACTCTTCGCCGCACTTCTCGCACGAAAGCGGCGCATCGTCGGTCGCCGTGAAGCAACATGGGCAGAGGTTTTGCCAACCGCCCTTCTTGGTCGCCGTCGATTCGAGCAGGCCCTTCAGCTGCCGCGCCTCGGACCTCTTCACCCCGTGGAACATCAACTGCTCGCGTCCGGAGCGAATGAAGATGTAGCTGTTGCGGCCCGACGTGGAGCGGATGCGTTCGAGCGGGAGCTGGTTTGCAAACATGCGCGGCCGCTGCTTGGAGTCGGTGTGAATCAACAGCACGCGCCGGTCGGTGAGCACCAGCGTCGTGCGATTGGCAAACGGGTTCATCGACCCGGCCGTCAGGAGCCACCAGGTCAATTGCCGTACGCCGTTCGTGGCGAAGCGCACAACCTCCATCGGGTTGAGTGCTCGTTCGAGCACCGGCTCGGCTTTGCGAAGCATTTCGGCGCGCTTGCGATCGCGCCGCTTGATGCGGCCGTTGCGGGTAGCCGGGAACATCTCCTCGAACCGAACCGCGATCGACGTAGGCAAGAGCGCTGTGAGCTCCTCTTCTGGCTGACCCCCGTTCGGCATGAGCGCTGGGCAGAGTAGCACGTCGCCGCCGCCCTCATTCAGCACTGCTCAAGCCGTCAGGACGGTGCTAGTATCCTCAACGGCTCAAGTTTCGGGGGTATTTTGGAGATGGTAGTTCCGCTTTTGGTGGCTGTGATGCTTTTGCTCGCCACCAATCTCGTCGTCACCTTCGTTCTTCTTAAAAGGAGGGACGGCGACTCAGACAACGCGGCCAACGTGCTTCGAGCGGAGCTTCGGGCTGCGCGCGAAGAGGCCTCCACAACTGCGAGCGAGCTGCGCCAGGAGGTTTCGCGCACACATCAGGCCAGCACCGAGACCCTGGTCAAGACGATCTCCCAAATCGGCGAGTCGCAAACCACGAAGTTTCAGGCCTTCACCCTGCAGCTCAAAACGCTGACCGAGTCGAACCAGGGGGGCCTCAAGCACCTTCAGGAAACGGTCGACGGCCGCCTTCAAGAGCTTCGCAGCAGCAACGAACGCAAGCTCGAGCAGATGCGTGAGGTGGTCGACGAGAAGCTCCAGAGCACACTCGAAAAGCGGCTTGGGGAATCGTTCAAGCTCGTCGGTGATCGGCTCGAAGCAGTGCAGCAGGGCCTCGGCGAGATGCGAAGCCTCGCAAGCGGGGTGGGCGACCTCAAGAAGGTGCTCACCAACGTGAAAACCCGCGGCACCTGGGGCGAGGTGCAGCTCGGCGCACTGCTCGAACAGATCCTCACGCCTGAACAGTTCGATCGCAACGTGAAGCCGCGACCCGATTCACGTGAGGTCGTCGAGTTCGCCATCCGCCTCCCGGGTGCGAGCGATGATCCCGACCAGTGCGTCTGGCTTCCGATCGACTCGAAGTTCCCGCAGGAAGATTATCTACGCCTGGTCGAGGCGAGCGACAATGGCGACGCTCCGGCCGTGCAACAAGCGCAAAGCGCGCTCATCCGTTCGATTCAGGATTCCGCGAAGGACGTCAGCACCAAGTACCTGAACCCACCGCTGACGACCGACTTCGCAATCCTTTTCCTCCCGACCGAGGGCCTCTACTCCGAGGCGCTGCGTCACCCCGGTTTGGTCGAGCGGCTGCAACGCGAGCATCGCATCGTCGTCGCCGGCCCGACGACCCTCGCCGCTCTTCTCAATAGCCTCCGCATCGGCTTTCGCACCCTTGCCATCGAGCAGCGCTCAAGCGAAGTGTGGAAGGTCCTTGGCGCGGTCAAACACGAGTTCGGTAAGTTTGGTGGTGTCCTCGAGAAGGTGAGGCGCCAACTCGAAACCGCCGGCCGCACCATCGAAGAGACCGGTGTCCGAACCCGCGCGATGGAACGAAAGCTCCGCTCAGTCGTCGAGCTTCCCGCCGACGCCACCAACGAAATCCTCGACCTCGCCGAAGACAACCCGGTGGACCCGCAAGAAGCCCAAGACGACATATCGCCGGAGGCGTCCGAGAATTAAAGGGGACAGTCCCCCTTGTCCCGACCTCAATCAGCGATGGCTTGCAGGGTGATTATTGGGACGCCTGCGTCTCGGCTTGCGGGTAGGTCGATCGTGAAACGCATGTGCCAGCTGCGGTGATTGTCTGGATCGAGGAGGATTTGGGTGAGGGTCCACTCGGATTCGTGTCGTTCGACCTTTAGTTGTGCACTGCTGCGGGCGTCGGGACCGATTTGAATTGCGTCGTACTCGGCCCAGTAGGGTGCGAGGGCTTCCCTGAACCGTGTGGCGTCCCACTCGCTGCCTTCGGATGCTTCCGAGAGCGCTTCGGCCGCGCGATCGTACTGCCTGAACGCGACGAAGCGGAGGATCTTCCACACGGCGTTGCGCACCATCGTCGTGAAGCCGCGTACGTCTTTGGTGATGTCGACGGTCTGGTCGTCGTGCCGTTCCACCGGCGTCACAACATCCTCGTCCGGCGCTTGCAACTGCTCCCACTCGTCGAGCAGGCTCGCGTCCACCGACCGCACGGTGAGCCCCAGCCAGTCGGAGACGTCGTACAGCTCGTCGGTCTTGGCCGACTCGGGCACCGTTTGGACGAACCCCTTGTATGCGTCGGTCAGGTAACGAAGCAACACTCCCTCTGAGCGCTGCAAGCCGTACTCCTTGACGTACTCGACGAAATTCATGCCGAGCTCGTACATGTCGCGCGCGATCGATTTTGGCCGGAGCACGTCGTTGCCCACCCACGGGTGACGCTCCGAGAACAGATCGTATGTGCCGTAGAGAAACTCCGCGTTGGGCTTCGGGTAATCGATCTTGTCGAGCTCGGCCATGCGCTCGTCGTAATCCATGCCCTCGGCCTTCATCGCGGCCACGGCGCGCGATTTGAGAGTGTTGGTTTGCCCGTAGAGGACAGCCCATGGTTGCTCGAGCGTAGCTTCCACCAGCGTGAGAACATCGAGAGGGTAGGCCGCATCCTCGGGGTCGAGCACGTCGACCGCTTCGACCACGTACAGCGACAGCGCCTGATTGAGCGAGAAGTCGGACTGAAAATCCTCGTTCACCCGGGCCCCATCCGGCCCGAGATCGAGCACACCTGCATCTCGCAGGGACCGAATCAGTGCAATCGCGTGCCGTGCATGTTGCCGCTTCGCGCTCGGCCCCTCGTGACTGCTGCGAATGAGCCTCCGGAGCGCGAGGCACCCGTTGTCCTCCCGTTCGAAGAGATTGAGAATCATCGCGTTGCTCACACGAAACTGAGACACGAGCGGTTCGGGTTGCGATTCCTGAAGCCGCGTGAAGGTGTCTGCATCCCAGTGCGCATATCCGCGGTCCGGCGGCTGCCGCATCTTGATCTTGCGGAGCTTCTTCGGGTCGCCGGCAGCCTTCGCTCGTAGCTTGTTGTTTTCGATCGCGTGTTCGGGCGCCTGCGCCACGACGCTGCCGCGCGTATCGAAGCCTCGCCGCCCCGCGCGCCCCGCAATCTGCTTGAAATCGCGAACCGTGAGCACCTTGGTATTCTCACCGTCGTACTTGCAAAGCTTCGTGAAGAGCACCGTGCGGATCGGTACGTTCACCCCGACTCCCAACGTGTCGGTTCCGCAGATGATCCGCAGCTTCCCTTCCTGTGCGAGACGCTCCACCAGGCGCCGGTACCTCGGCAGCATCCCGGCGTGGTGCACGCCAATGCCGTGGTGCAGGAACTTCTTGAGCTCTTTGCCAAACGGCGTGTCGAACCGCGTGCCGCGCAGCTCTTCCTTCACCGCTTTCTTCTCGTCCTTAGAGAGAAAGTCGATGCTCATGAAGCTTTGCGCTTGCTCGGTCGCTGCGCGCTGCGCGAAGTGCACGACGTAGATCGGCGCCTTTCCGTCCTCGAGCAGGCCGACGACCGCGTTCTGCAGGTTCTCTTCGCTATACGAGAAATCGAGTGGAACCGGTCGATCGGTGCTCTTCACCAACGTCGTCGTTACACCGGTGAGCTTGGTGATCGCCTCCTCGAACACACGCGTCTCGCCAAGCGTCGCGCTCATCAGAAGGAATCGGGCCTGGGGTAGGGTGAGGAGCGGGGTCTGCCACGCGACTCCCCGGTCCCTGTCGGCGTAGTAGTGAAACTCGTCCATCACGACGCTGTCGACCTCGGCTCGCTCGCCTTCCCGCAACGCGAGGTTGGCCAAGATCTCGGCCGTGCAGCAGATCACCGGTGCATCACGATTGACCGTCGCATCGCCCGTCATCATTCCCACGCGCTGCGGTCCGAGCACTCGACACAAGTCGAAAAACTTCTCGCTCACCAATGCCTTGATCGGCGCTGTGTAGAAAGACCGCTCCCCGAGCGCGACCGAACGAAAGTGAGCAGCGAGCGCCACCAACGACTTCCCAGAACCCGTGGGCGTGTTGAGGACTACGTTGTTCCCGACGAAGAGCTCCATCACCGCTTCTTCCTGCGCGGGGTAGAGCTCGAGCCCTTGATCACTCGTGTACTCGAGGAACCGCGTCAGCAGCGTGTCGCCGTCGACGTTCTCGTCTAGATCGTCGAGATAACGATCGAGCACGCTCATGGGACGAGCTTCTCGTTGTGACTGAGCTTCACGGGTGCGTAGTGTTTGTGCGTCACACGCACGGTGAGGGGGCGGTCGCGCCCAGTATGTTCCAGACAAGCGCCATTGGCACGGTGATTGATGAGGGGCCGGTCCCCGCCATGATCACTCTGCTTGGATTGGTTCTGCTGATCCGTCTCCGCCGGCGTGACGGTATATCTTGAAGTCGTCCCAAACGTCGCCGAGCGGCTGCACCGGATCCCTGCACACGTAGATCGGCACCCCTCGCTCCCTAGCGTTCGCGAGCGGATGTTCGATCCGTCCCTGTTGAACGACACTTCCGAAGTATTTCAGCAGTCTCTCTTTAGGGAATCCATATGCGATTACGATGTCTGCCACCTCGCCGGGTCCCCAAAGGTAGTACGTCATGTGCCCACTCACCGCGCGCGGAAGCCCGTACCGGGCACCGAAGAAATTGACCGCCGACGCCTGCCCGTACCGTGCGGTCAGGACGACTGCTCGCTTCTGCTCTTCCTCCGATAACTCTGCGAATACCGCCGCGACCGCCTCCGCTTGCTCCGGCCATCCGTACTCACCGTGCAGGTCGTGCGTCAACGCCTCGGGAGGAACGATCGAGCCGAGGACGGCCCGCAAAGCGTCGTCCTGCTGCGGCAGCGGCAAAATGGGGAGTGTGAAGGGCGTCAGAAGCAACCCCCCGACGACCAGCGCAGCCGCCATCGCGGCTCTGGACGCCACACTGCGGAGCTTTGCTTCCAGCAGCACGGCACCCCCTGCAAAAAGCGCGGGGTAGGCGGGCGCCAAGTAGTACGGCTTGGAGTGTGTCCACAACAGAACGAAGAACGACACGACGAAGATCCATCCGAGGATTCGGTAGCGCACCCCCGACGTGCCGAAGAAGAACACGAGCCCCGCAACCCACAACGGGATCGCCACGGGATGCATGTAGAGCAACTGCCCGAGAACGAACAGCGGCCGCGGGATGCGGGCAAGCATTCCCTCGCTGATGTTGCGCAGGAACTCGAGCGTCGCCCAATCGTTCTGTGCTTGCCACACCAAGTGAGGCAGGAAGATCAGCCCCGCCAGCAATCCGGCGAGCCACGGCCACGGTGTCCGGAGGTCACGCCGCAATGGCGTCAGAACAATGCCCGCGAACGCCGCGAAGCCCCAAATCAGCATCGTGTGCTTGGTCAGTAGGCCGATGCCTGCGAACACACCGAGCGCGAGCCACCACTTCCGTGACCGGCCCTGAATCAAGTACACCAGCACCAGGGCACACGCCGTCCACAAGACTGGCTCCATCACCGGGATGCACAGAATCTTCCCCATCCGCTGGAACGCCGGCGCAATGATCATGGCAAGACCCGCCAGCAGGGTCGCAAAACGTCCGCCACCAAGTTCCCAGACGAGCTTTCCAGTCAGCAGTACGGCAAGCGCCCGCGCCACGAGCGCCGGGAATCGCAACGCGAACAGCGAGCACTCGCCGGTCGGGCATATCAATCCCGCTAGCCAAGGCACCATGGGCGCGTGGTCCACATACCCAAACGCGAGGTGCCGACCGCACTCGATGAAGTAGAGCTCGTCGCTATGATATCCCCAACGCTGGTTGACGAAGAGATGCAGGAGCACCACGGCTGCGACGAGGAACGCAAGGATCCAACGGGGCCCAACTCTCATGACGCAGGAGCGTAAACTAAAACGAAGCCGATCAGCGTGGTGAGGCGCTGATCGGCTTCTAGTGACGGGCTCTACTATTGGGGGAGGCCAAGGCAGGCACCATTTTGGTGGAACGCGTTTTCGCCTGACTCAGGATGGGATGGTGGGCTCATCCTTCGCCCGCGTTCCGTACCGCTGGTGCCCGCCTTGCACCGAATGACAAGCTGGAACCTAACGGCCCCTCTTGTATCGTGGGCGACAAAATGGGGCATCGAATGCGCCACGTTCTGCGACAATTCACCCAACAGGCTTGTAATTTGCTCCCCTATGTGGATGGATCGCCGATGGTGGGCGATTCATCCGGGAAAGCAAGCATCGACAACGGCCCCAGGGTATCTGGCGCTTGGACCCGCGGCGTAGTGAGTTCGTTTCAGTGCCTGGGCCTTGATGTCGACGCCCTGTGTAAGGAGATCGGCTTCGATCTCGAGATCTTCACAGACCCCAACGGTCGGCCACCGCGCGATGCGACAGGCCGCCTTTGGCGTGCGGCGCTCAGCGCGAGCGGAGATCGCTTTCTCGGGCTCAGCGCAGGCGAAGTCTGGGAGGCGAGAGCTGACCACCTGGTCGTCTTGCTCCTGACCAGCGCCGGGTCGGTTGGTGAGGGGCTCGAGGCAAGCTTGCGCTATCAGGAGCTCTTGTCGCACGGGCGCGTGCTGACCTTGGGCGAGCATCCCAAGTATCACGCCCTCCACATCAACAAGATCGAGCACGAGCTGCCGGTCATGGCGCATGAGATCGAGTTCATTGCAGTCGCTGTCATGAAGATGCTGCGCTTTGCTACCGACGGCCGCTTTGCCGCGCGCGAGGTTCAGTTCCAGCACGCGTATCGCGGCCAGATTCAGGACTACACGCGTGCCTTCGGTTGCTCGGTCACTTTCGGGCGCCCGAAGACCACGATCCTGGCGGATGACGAGGCGTGGGGCCTTCCATTCGTGCATGGCAACCAGGCGCTGCACGGACAGCTTCGCGGCGTCGCAGCTGGGCTTCACGCCGCGCTCGAGTCCCATCACTTTGTCGATACGGTGCGCGACCGAATCAAGATCCTACTTCCGAGAGGGCGATCCAGCATCGAAGCGGTTGCATCGGCGCTTCACATGACCCCGCGCACACTGCAACGTCGCCTTCAAGACGACGGCACCACGTTCCGCGCGTTGGTCGACGCAACCCGCAAATCAATCCTCCTCGCTTGCGTCGAGCGCAACCAAACGCCCGACGAGATCATGCGACACGCGGGTTACACCAATCCGCGGAGCTTCCGCCGGGCGCTCAAACGCTGGAATCTACCCGGCTCCGACGACGAGCTGGTCACGTAGCTCAGGGCTCCTGCACCTCGGCTGCCGTCCACCCGTCGTTCCGGTGCACGGTATGGGCATCACGGTACGCCTCGTTGGCCTCGTCCCACTTCCGTTTGACCTGTTCCGCTCTGGGTTGGATCTTCGAGCGCTTCCAAGACACCCATTCGGTGCACTGCCGCAAGTCCGGCTTCGCAGGCGCTAGCTCCCGGACTGCAGCCGGGAATGTTTCGAGTGGCTGGTCGCTGCGTCTGACCACCTCGATCCTCACCGGGCTTTTCATGTGCACCCGCGGGCGAAAACTGACGACGTACGTCTTGCCGGCGCTGAGCTTGAGCTGCAGGAGCTGAACCGTAGGCGGCGCCGTGCCGGTGACCACCATGAGCATGTGCTTCCCGGGCCACATTGGCGCGGCCATCTGCCACCCGTTCGCAAGCACCGCCATGCATCGACCGGCTTGACTGACGATTCGATAGACCAGTTCGCTGGGTTGTCTGCGGCGCGGACGTGAGAATACGACCAACGCCTGGTCGGACGGCGGCGTGTATGGGGACTCTACGGTTTTTGGAATCTGCGCGTTTGCTGCCGGAGCCGGCAGGAGTAGCAGGAGCAGGGCGATGACAAGCACACCAAGCGCGCCACCGACTCTGATCGACCGCCGCGTCATTCTGTGATCTATCTCGCACGCCATCACGCCCGCTTCCAGGTGGATTCGAGTGTTTTCGCCAGTTTCGTAGCCATTCTTCGTGACGAGACGTTCAGCGGCAATCGCCGAGGATTTTCGCAATAATGTATCGGTGCGCAGTTCAGGGGCGGGGAGCCGAGCACCAACGCTACCGGCGACCCAGGATTCTCAAATACCGCGGATCGGCGAAATCTTGGATTCTCGCTACCGCATCACCGGGGTTCTTGGCTCCGGCGGGATGGGGTGCGTCTATCTTGCCGAGCACGTTTCGATTCAGCGGCCCTTGGCGCTGAAGCTCCTGCATCCCGAGGTCGGAGAGATCGACGAGGTGACCAAACGCTTCGAACGCGAGGCGTTTGCCATCGGCCGCGTCGACCACCCGAACTGCGTGAACGTGTCGGACTTTGGGAAGCTCGATGACGGCACTTTCTACATGGTCCTCGAGCTGCTGGATGGCGTGTTGCTCTCCGACTTGCTGGACCGGGACACGCGGCTCGACTGGAAGCGCGCACTTCACATCGGCCGCCATGTGTTGAGCGCTCTCGAATACGCCCACGGCGCGGGGATCATTCACAGGGACGTCAAACCGGAGAACGTAATCCTCGTGGAGCACGAGGGCGATCCGGACTTTGCCAAGATCCTCGATTTCGGAATCGCCAAGCTTCACGGCGATGCGAAGCCGGAGACGGACACGGGGCCGCTGAACAACGACGCCAAGCTGACGCAGTATGGCGTGACGATCGGCACGCCCACGTACATCGCGCCCGAGCAAGCGTATGCGCAGCCGATCGACGGGCGGGCCGACCTCTATTCTCTGTCGATCATGCTCTACGAGATGATTACAGGCGTGCCTCCGTTCGACGCGGATGACGTGGGCACGCTCCTACGCATGCATGTGTCGACGGCGGTCCCGAGATTCAGCGAAGTGGCGCCGGACGTAGATGTTCCCGAAGCGGTCGAGGCGCTCATCCGACACGGCCTCGAGAAGAACGCGGACAACCGCATAAGGAGCGCCAAGGCTTACATCGACCGCATTGATGCGATTGTGCCACCGGATAGCGGTGGTGACTCAGGGCTTCGCGAGATTCCATCGATCGTCCTCGACGGCTTCCGTGGCTCGCTCGGGCCGGCGGTTGCGCGGGCGGTCACCAAGAAGAAGTCACCCAAGCAGATCGTGGCGGCCGTGTTGCTGGTCGGTGCTCTGGCGGCCGCCGTTGCGTTTGTGTTTGGGAGCAGGGGCCCCGAGTACCTTCCGAAGGGCCCGCTCTTGCCGTTGGGCCAAGCAACGCACGGGCCCGAGGCAGCGGCCGCGGCGGAGATGCTCGCACAAGGCCGCCCCAAAGAAGCGGCTTCGTACCTCATCGGTCACGGGAAGGAAGTTCGCAAGGAGCCGTATGCACAAATGGTTCTTGGACATGCCCAGGCCAGCGCACAACGCAGCATCCTGGCCCTGATCGCGTATGAGAAGGCGGTATCGCTCGAGCCCAAGCTCGCCCAGAACAAGCTCATGCGCACCAACGTCGAGCTCATCTTGGACAAGCACGCTCCGGGCGTCGTCGACGCAGCAATCGAGTTCCTCGGGACGCTGGTGTCGGTGGCAGACGACGACACGGCCTCCGGTCAGCTCATCGATCTCGCGTCTTCATCCAAGGTGTCGCGCCGGCGGCACAAGGCGATGAGCGTCGCCGACGAGGTGGGCCTGGGCGATCAGGTTGACCGATTGGGCTCCTATTTGCTTGACCTTCAGCACGGAGAAAGCTGCCTACACCGCAAGGAAGCCGTCGCAAACCTTCGCGCGCTGGGCAACAAGAAAGCGATCCCGGCGTTGCGCACGGCCAGGAAGCGCATCCGAACCGAGGGCGGCCTCATCAAGAGGAAGGTCAACACGAACGCGTGCCTGCGAACGGACGCGGCCGAGGCGATTCGGTACCTTCAACGCCTCTAACCCGCCAGCCCTCGCTTGCGCGTGTGCACGCGGTCTCAGCCTAAGGGCATTGCTCGTTGGCAGTGCACGGCACGCCCTCGGCGGGACAGTTCGTCTCGTTGACGTTCCACTCGTTGTTCGAGAAGCCTTCACAATCGGTGCTCAACGAAATGCTTCCGCACGACCCGTAACCCGTGTAGTAGAGCACGCCTTCATACCAGCCAGAGATTTGGCTGTCCTGGATCGTTGCGGAGAGGTTCACCGTGTCGGGGCTCGAACAGGTCTGTAAGAACAGGCCTGTCCCTCGCGTTCCGCCGAAAGGGTGGCTGAGGACGGTGTTGTACAAACCTACCGAGGTAGACCCGCCATGCCAGGGGTTGAGAACGATCCCCCACGCATGGGTCGACGAGAAGTTGAAGGTCACGTCGCATATCGTGAGGTTGCGGTGGTCGAGGGCAGCGACCTGACTCCCGGGCAGTGCCTCGATCGTGAGGTTGCGGAGGGTCGCATCGTTGTATGTGTACAGGGCCGCGGAATCTCCACCTGGCAGGGAGATCGTCGTTGCGCCCTGGCCGGACCCAATGAGCGTCACGTCTCTCAGCAAGAGATTCGCCATGAACGGACTGAATTCCGGTGTCTCCCAGGACCCCACCGGTGGATCGTAGTTGCCCGGTGCCAACTGGATCACCGCCCCGGGGCTCTTGACCGCATCGATGAGCGCTTCCGTCGATGACACCTCGATGGCGCCCGGCGGGATCGGGCCGCACGGGTCTTCGATCCAGGCTTCGATACCCCCCGTGACGGGCGTGTCGGCTGCGTCGTATTCCCAGCGCGGGTCGACGATGAAGATTATGGCCTCCTTGTCGGAGTCGAAGTCGGCGAATACGGCGTCCGTAGGACCGTTCCGGAGATCGAAGATGAGCGCGGTGTCCCCGACGTCGCCGGTGTCCCGGTCGAGAATCAACACCCTTGCCTCCACCGGGGCGTTCGGCGTTTCGGGAAACCGCACGTGCAAAGAGCCTTCCAAATCAGGGCTCCCGATCCGCAGCACGTCGGCGGTCAGGTGCTGCTTGAGGTTGAAGGTCATCTCCAAAGGATTGTTCTCCGAATCGCCTACGACTCCTGGCTCGATGTCTGCGTCCTTCGCCGAATCCAGGTAGACCTTTTTCGGTGGGCCGAGGTAGGGGGCCGGCGCCCAGAGTTCGCCCTTCTGTGTCTCACTCGTGTCGAAGTCCTTGAAGTAGCGCGCGGCGAGGGTGAACTCCATGAAACTGACGTCGCGCCACATCGTCTTGAACGAGGTGAGGTAGTCCGCGGTGGTGGAGTTCTCGATGATGCTCGGTCCGGGCGCCCGTTTGTGAGTCAGCCCCCAACGGTCTTCGATCGTGTCTTGGATGATGCCCGGCTTCTGCGACTCGGCCCACTTCCAAAAGCCAACGGTCTCGTACTCGAGGATGTCGTCGGAGCCTTCTTGGTTCAGCGGGACCTCGAACCGCCGCCACTTCGTCGCAAAGTACTGGTCGATGCCCTCGTCGAAGACCTCGTCGCACGCCCATTCGGAGGTTCCTTCCTCGAACCACGCGTCGCGCTCCGCAGTCTGCCCCGTGAGCGAGGCCTGGTTGCTGTTGAGGTGTTGAATCAAGTGGAAGAACTCGTGCGCAGCTACGTAGTTCAGGTAGAGGATGTGGTGCTCGTTGGTCAACACGTAGCCATTGTACTTCGGGTCGGGCATCTTCCCGACGAGCACAGAGAGAGTTCCCTGAGGCCCATTGAAGCCCTTCTTCGTCACCAGAACGTCATGGCTCTTCTCAACCGCTGCCTTGGCCACGGCTGCAAAAGCTTCCCAACCGATTGCAGGACTTTCAGTGAAGGCCACAATCACGATTAGAGGAAGCGTGAGAGCCTTCGCAGTCACGTTGGACTTGATCGAGGATTGCGTTGCGGGCACCTCGGGGGCGATCTCAAACGAAGCGACGAGCAGGGGCTCGGCAAGCGTGACTAGCTGAAAGCGTTGGCGACCAAAGATCTCGCCATGCGCCGTGCCGTCCTCATCGACCTGGCTTACGGGAATGAGCCCGTAGGCCGCCAGGGGCGCCCGACTCAGGACGTCCGGGTTATCCGGCCGGATGACCGGCTGCGCCACCCACCGTACGAGCCAGGCGAGATCTTCGGGACTCTTACCTATCGCTTCGGGTTCGGTGACCGCGATATCGATCGGCGTGGCTGTCTTTAGCGGCGTCGAGACCTGGTACGCGCTTCCTAGAGCTGCGAACTGACCAACGCGCAGCATGCGCTCGGCATCCATCTGCATCGATGGCAGCTGTGTCAGCTCGAACGTCACCGGCTCAGGCGCCACATCGGCGGGCACGGTCACCTTGGCTGCCCCTTGTGACACCGCTCCTCCTACCTCATCGATGCTCGCGCTCGACTTCGGCTGCGGCTCGGCCGGCGGTTTCGAACGTGTGGAGCAATCGCGGATCTCCAGGCACTGGACCATCGCCAACGTCCCAGGTGAATGTCAACGACTTGCCCCCCGCGTCGAGGATGCCCGAGTCCAGCACCACCTCGCACGGCACATCACAGAGCTCAGGGTCCGCGAAGAGATCGGCCGTCGGCGGCTCGTTGCCCTCGCTGCTGCACCCCGCAAGCGGCACGAGAACCACCGCCAGCAGCGAGGCAAGACCTACAAAACAACGCATGAAAACCTCCCCGGACGCGTCCTTAAATTCGCTTCCACACCCATTGAGGAGCAAGCCGCGTGCCAACGGAATCACCCCCAATTCCCTAGTTCTGTCGCGCGGGCTCGCGCACTCCTTGCGTTTCGAGGGAAACGGCGCGAATCATGCGCATCCCTAACGTCCCGCGCAGCCAAGCATAAGCCGGTCATTCAAGAGAGGTGCTTTCATGGGTAAGTGTGTCCACAGTGCAGTCATCAATGCGCCGGTCGATCAGGTCTGGCAGGTGCTTCGCAACTTTCACGACTTGTCGTGGACGAAGGCGATCGAGTCCTTGGAGCCCGTCGGTGACGGTGTCGATCAACGACCTCGAGCACACTTTTCAGTATCAAATCACTGATGGGCCGTCGCCGATCTCCAAAGACGACTTGAAGTTCTATTACGGTACGGTCTCCGTCTTGCCGGTCACCGATGAGAACGCCTCATACGTCTCTTGGATTACCCGCTTCGAGTCGAAGGACGACGGCGTGACTCAAGAGTTCTGCGACCCGTTCTACATGGCGTTTCTCGGGCATCTCAAGGCGCATTTCGCCTAGGTAGGCCTCGCAGACGAATTGTGAGGCAGCTCACATTGGACACGCTGTCCCTTTGCCCCTAGTCACCAGAGCGAGATGCTCGCGCATTCATTCGTGTATGCTCGCTGCGCGCTCGGGCATCATCCGTTGAAGGCTAGGTAGGCACTCATGAAAATCACAGCGTCCATACTCACGATCTTTGCAGCTTCCATTTTGATTCTACAGAGCTGCGGGAGCGACGCCACTGGTGACCAGACCGAGCTTGCCGCCGTTCTCGATGCGGCTGCCGATCGGGAAGGCGTGCCTTCCGGCGGGTGCCGTGATGCGTGTGTCGTGGAGGCGTTGGCCGTCTTCGATGCGTGCACCGACGACGGGGGTGACCGCGAGGCGTGCTTTGGCCGTGCGATCCACACCTTCTTCGAGTGCGTCACGCAGTGTCCGCCCCCCACCTGTGAGGAAGGCTGTGAGGCGAAGGCCAGACAACACCAGATGCAGTGTCTCGACGAGGGTGGCACGGTAGATGGCTGTAATAGGGAAGCCCGCGAGCTTCTCGCGCGATGCCAGGAAGAGGCCTGCACCGATCCGGAGCCGCCGACGTGTGAAGACAGGTGCGAGATCGGTGCTACGCAGATGCGCGACGCATGCGTCGCGGACGGTGGCGACGTGGACGAGTGCAACATGGAAGCCCGGGAAGCCCTGGCCATGTGCATCGCGGAGCACTGCGAAGAGCCGCCGGCTTGCGCGGACAAGTGCGGGCTGTTTGCCGAGCTCGTGTACGACGCATGCATCAGTAAGATCGATTCTGAAGAACGATGCGCGCTCGTCGCACGGTACATTCAGGAGCACTGCATTGACAGATGCGAGGGGGACCCTTGCGACTGTGACGACCGCTGTGACGACGATGACAGCGATACGGACAGTGACTGTGACAGTGACACGGACAGTGACAGTGACAGCGATTCCGACACTGATTCCGACTCCGACAGTGACAAGGACTGCGATTCCGACGGCCCGATGCCCAAAAAAGGCGGGCACTGCAAGTAAGGTCGGCTGATTACGGCACCCATCGGACGCCACGGTCGATGCCCACTTCGTTGCCGAAGAATCCGAGCGCGTAGAACTGCCACATGCCTAGGCGTGAGCGGGTCCAGACGCCGAAGTTCAACGAGGCGCGCAGCTCGCGGACCATGCCGTCGTTCGGCACGATCCCCGCTCCGTGCACTGAGCCGAACATGTACCATTTGCCCTTCACGGGCCTCGCGCCGCCGGCGTCGAGCATCAGATCGGCGATGCCCCCAAAGCTCGTTGAGCCCGAGAAGTCGCGACACGCTGATTCGAGATCCGTGCAGGAAATCACGTAGGTGATCGCTTGCATGTCGAGCCGAATCATCAGGCGTGGCTTCGGGATCTGCACGGCGCCGAGCAGCACGACATCGTTGAGCTGGAGCGACACGTCGGGCGCGTCACTTCGCGCCGTTGCATGGTCGCTCTCGTGCTCGATCGCGCCTCCCAGTGAAAACCGCGGTGCGTCCGGCTCCTCGCCCCAAGTCCACGCACCTTGAACGCTCAGCCGTCCGCGCCAGTTTTCGTTCGGTAGCGCTTGATCCGAACCGTCCTGATTCTGGAGTTCGATAAGTGGCAGCAGAGCCATCGAAAAACCGGGCTCCTGCAGACCGCCGATGAACGGGATCCGCGCGCTCAGTCTGGCACGCAGATGTCCGCTCCAATAGAACGCCATCTGCGGCGCATCCGGGCTAGCCGACAGTTGGTGGGATTGGGGCGCAAGCACCTCTTCGGGTTTGTCGGTTTGCGCGTGAACGACCACGGCGGCGCAGCTGATCGTCGCGCAGGCGAGGGTAAGCAGGTGTTTCACCCAGTTCGTATGCGAGCGCGACGGGCGGTGTTACGGCGTGCGGGTGCATCCTGCATTTGGGCCGCGGTGTAGCGCATACGTAATTGTTAACGCCTTTGACGATTCCGTGCATCCGACGCGTCTACTAGGTGTAGTGTTCCACGTGCGCACTGAGGAGCGACATCGCTACACTTGTCTTGGTGCGGTGAGCCGGGAATTAGCTCTTGTGCTCAGCTCCATAGAGGGCGTACCGTACGATCGACTGGAAAGGAAAAGGGTGGATCCAGTGAAGCGCACGCAAGTATTCGCAGCATGTACGGTCGCATTTGTCTTCGCGACGGTGGGAGTCGGGTGTCAGGATGAAGCCGCCATCAAGGCCTTGGGGGAGCTGACCGACAACCTCGCGAAAACCGCCGATGAACAACAGGCGCAGCTCACCACCCTTTCAGGGCAGATCGAAACCTGCAAAGCCGACCTGGCCAAGGTGAGCAAGAAGGCCACCGTCATCGAGCAAGCGGGCGGAGTCATCGACATACCCACGCTTAGCGGGGACCGGAACCTTGTCACGCTAGAGGCTCACAAACTGGCGTTGAACGAAACGATCGACAAGCAGAAAGCACGGATCGGCGAGCTTGACGCCGACAACGAGAAATGCGCCGAAGAGCTTACCCAAGCTCGCCGAAAGGTTCGCGCGCAGAAAAGGAAGCCTGAGGCCGTAAAGAGAAGAGAAGCACAAGGCGAACCTACGACGGGTGCGGCGAGCCGGTACAAGAAACGATAGTAGTGGACAAGCATCGGGTTTGGGGCCGTGACATTGCGAGTCAAAATCTAACTCGCACATAAAGGGAGGAGCGTTCAGATGAAACGAGCAATCTTGGTATGTATCTTGAGTGCCGGTGTGGTTGCCGCAGGGTGCGATGTCGCTGACGGGCTTACTGGTTCAGGCGGCTCCGGTGGCGCGGGTGGTTTCGGCGGTGCGGGTGGAGGCGAGCCTCCTACCGAGACCAGATGGGCGATTTCCA
>JAFDAJ010000009.1 GCA_019313915.1 Deltaproteobacteria bacterium | reverse complement strand
AGGTGCCAGCCAGCAACGCGATCACAAATAGTCTACCTAGTTTCATAACGTCACCTCCCCGGTGCAGGATCCGAAGATCCCCGTTTCACATATGGTCTACCGCCGATCTACCACTGACAACATATCCCACCAGTCACCATTTTCCACTGGCACTGGCGCTGCACGGCACCGGCGTGTCAACCCTAGTAAGCCCGGTTCTTTCAGGGACTGGAGTAGCGCGACGGCACAAACAAAACGGCGACCCACGGAGTGATCCGAAGGCCGCCGTTCCTGTGCGCTGGATGGGCTAAGCTTACGGCTGCTCCTCAAACGAACCCACTTCGCACATCGTGCCGCCGGGACGCGGTTCGCCGCGTTGGCAAGATTGCAAGGTCAGGCCTTGCAAGCCAACTCGCAATAGGTGCGTCCGCAGCTCCGTGACGCGTCGTTGAGGGGGCGGTTACCCCCGACAATCTGACCCGAGGCTTCTCCTATTCGGAACAGTCGACAGTGGTGCAGCCGCCTCCCGTACATGTGCTCGTGCAGTCCGTAAACGTATCTCCGGTCAATAGGGGACCCGAAGATCCCGCTCCATGTACTGCCCACGTCCGGTCTACCACCGTGTCACGTGCCTTTCCAGTCACGACACGGGCATGTCTAGCGTTGCTTTGGCGAAGCGAGATGCTTACTCATCTCGATTTCTTGCCGAATGAGCCCAGACGGTGACGGATCTGTGGCGCCAACGAAAGAAGGACTATGGCAGGTCATGTGAGCGCATAAGAAAACCGGCGCCGCCGAATCGACTGCGCCGGTTTCTAGCTGAAGCTGCCGCTTCTCTACCTAGCGGCTTCAGACAGTGCAGGTCTCGGTACCGAAGGCGATGCACTCCTCCGTGGTCAAAATGCCGGCTGCAATGCAGCTGTTGATCTCGTCGATGCACACAGCCTTGGCCGCTCTACCGATGTCGCTGTCTATGGCGCAGGCTTCAATGTTGCATAGCTCGTTCGGGTCGATGGCGCCGCCCGTGCCGCCGTTACCGCCCATGCCTGCCGTGCCACCACTGCCTGCCGTGCCGCCGGTGCCGTTGGTCTCGTCGTCACCGCAACCGAGCACCCCCAAGGTGCCAGCCAGCAACGCGATCACAAATAGTCTACCTAGTTTCATGATGTCACCTCCCCGATGCAGGATCCGAGGATCCCCGTTCATGTATGCCCTGCCGCCGGTCTACCACGGATACCCTGCCCTTCCACTCATAATTCGCGCAGATTTTGCGCGTTGTTACCGCCCGAAAAGTGGTGCGGCTCGGACCCCGCCGAGGCGGTTTCGGCACGAATTCGCGCCACGAGGAAACAACCGTCCCAGGTTGAGTCTTAGGCACTCACAGTCGCCGGCACCATCGCTGTCGCTGTCGCTGTCGCTGGCACTGGCACTGGCACTGGCACTGGCACTGGCACTGGCACTGAAACCCGTAAAGCCGACGCTTTGCGTCGTCCACGGGGCTTCGCTGGCTAGTGCACGGCGGGTCGGAGGGGCAGGCTGTCGACGATTCTTGCTTCGCCTTCTAGCAACTCGTCCAGCCGTTGCACGACTCGCTCGGCGGGGAAGTATTCCCGGGCCAGGCGCACGAACAGGCCGTGATGTCTCGATTCGGACCGTGTGATGTCGGCATAGAAGTCCTTCAACGGGCCTGGGTCGAGTCCTTCGGCCACCATTCCGAAACGCTCGCAGCCTCGCGCCTCGACGATCCCCAGCACCAACAGGCGATCCAGAAAAAACTGCTCGGGGCCGCGTTTGATCAGTTGCATGAGGGCGCCGACGTAGGGGTCTTTTTCGTCTGCCTGGGTCGATAGGCCTCGGTCCAGGATGATCTCCATCACTTGCGCGTAGTGTTCGAGCTCCTCCTGGGCGAAGGGGATTAACTCGCGCACTAGGACGGTACGGTCGGAGTAGTGGGCGACGAGCTTTAGTGCGGTCGCCGATGCCTTTCGTTCGCAGGCGGCGTGGTCGATGAGGAATGCGTCGAAGTCGTTCAGGACGACGTCGGTCCAGGCGGGGTCGGTTGCGGTGCGCAGACGCAGCATGGGTTTCCTAGCCCCGTAGCGCGTTGAGGATTGGCTCGATCGCTTTGCGGCGGAGCTTCAGGGCGGCACGATTGGCGATCACCACCGAGCTGATGTCGGCGATCTTCTCCAATGGAACCAATCCATTCTGGCGGAGGGTTTCTCCGGTCTCCACCAGGTCGACGATGACGTCGGCGAGGCCGGTCAGGGGAGCGAGCTCGACGGAACCCTGGCAGAAGATCAGATCGACCGGGGTGCCCTTCGCTCGAAAGTATTGTTCGGCGATGTGGAGGAACTTCGTCGCCACGCGGAGGGGGCGCTCTCCCTTGCCTTCGATGGGCTCCTTCGGACGCCCGCAGACCATCATCTCGCACTTGCCGATGTCGAGATCGACGGGGGCGAAGACATCGTACTCGCGCTCCATCAAGACGTCGCGCCCGACGATGCCGAGGTCGGCAGCGCCGTACTCGACGTACGTTGGAACGTCGTCAGGCTTGAGCAGCAGGTAGCTGAGGCCCGCCTCTTTGTCTTCGCGCACCAGCTTGCGGCTTTTCGCGGTGAGGGCATCGGTCGAGATGCCGGCTTGCTGGAGCCGTCTGCTCAACTGTTCGAGGACGCGGCCTTTGGGGACTGCGATGACAATCGTGTCTCGGTTGCGTTTAGGCATTACCAGATACTCGCTTGATGTTGGCCCCTAGCGGGATCAGCTTCTCCTCGATGTGCTCATAGCCCCGATCGAGATGATACACCCGCCGAACGTACGTCGTGCCTTCCGCAACCAAGCCGGCGACGACGAGCGACGCGCTGGCCCGAAGGTCAGTAGCCATCACCTCGGCGCCCTCGAGCTTGCCGACGCCGCACACAGTGGCGGTCTTACCGTTGACTTGGATGTTGGCGCCCATCCGGTTCAGCTCCGAGACGTGCATGAAGCGGTTCTCGAAGACCGTCTCGGTGATGCGGCTCGTGCCCTCCGCGATACACATCAGCATCATGAACTGCGCCTGCATATCGGTTGGGAATCCGGGGTGCGGTTGGGTGATCACATCGGTGGGGCGGATCGAACGCGACCCGACCACTCGGATGCCATCACCTTCGCGTTCGACCACTGCGCCTGCTTCACGAAGCTTCGAAATCACCGCTTCGAGGGGCTCGAAACCGATGCCCTCGAGCAGCAGATCTCCAGCCGTCGCCGCGGCTGCAACCATGAACGTGCCTGCCTCGATGCGGTCCGGGATGATCGCGTGGTCGATCGGATGCAGCGAATCGACGCCTTCGATCGAGATCACCGACGTGCCGGCCCCTTCGATCCGCCCACCCATCTTGTTCAAGACCCGAGCAAGCTCTTCAATCTCGGGTTCGCGGGCACAATTCGTGAGCGTCGTGCGCCCCTTGGCCAGCACGGCGGCGCACATCAGATTCTCCGTCCCGGTGTGGGTCGGGAAATCCAAGGCGATGTCGGAGCCGCGAAGCCTGCCGCCAGGAACGGTGACCTCGACGTAGCCATGACGGAGCTCGACATCGGCGCCCATCGCCGAAAGGCCCTTGAGGTGCTGGTCGATGGGACGCGCACCGATCGCGCAACCACCCGGCAACGAAACCACCGCCCGTCCGCAACGCGCGACGAGCGGACCGAGGACCACGACCGAGGCGCGCATTTGCTTCACCAAGTCGTATGGAGCAGTCGGCTCGATCGGCCCGGACAACGAGACCTGCACTCGGCCGTCAGCGAACTCGGCCTGTGCCCCGAGGCGCTCCAACAAGCGTGTCATCGTGTGGACGTCGCGTAGGTTGGGAACGTTGCGGAATACGTGCTCGCCGTCTGCCAAGAGTGCGGCGGTCAAGATCGGTAGCGCCGCGTTCTTCGCGCCGCTGATCGGAACCGATCCGACGAGCCTGTTTCCACCGACGATTTCGATGCTATCCACGACGCCCCTGTTACCCCGTGGCCCAGCTTCGGGCAACTTCAGGCGAAGAGCAGTCCGAGAGCAAAGGAGACAAACCCGACGAGAGCGCCCCATATCGGGCCTCGCGCGGCGGCCCAATGGAAGCGGCCAGCCGAATCGAACCCGCGCCGCGCCAATAGGACCAACGCGCCAACCCACAGGGCCATTCCCAATAGCAGCAGAGTTCCCCACCACGGATCGGGCGAAATCTCCTCACTGAGAAGCCGGCGGTGATCGGCCGCAAGCTGCTCGACGGTCAGGTTCGCGTCGATCGCCGCACTGCGGTCCAGCGCGATGAGACGCGCGATGTGCTCGCTCGCGTTCTCACGCGTGGGGCTCGATCCGGAATAGAGGAAACGCGTTGCAGCAAGTCCCCCTGAAAGCGACCGCCAAGCCAAGAGCGCCCCCGTCACATCGCCAGCGGTCTCCAACTCGCCTGCAATCGACTCTAGCGCCGAAACGGCTTCCGCGGTGTTCGTGCTCAAAGGCAACGACCAGCGAATCGCCCGGCGGTAGTGCTCGACCGCGAGCGCCAATCGATCGTCATGTCGGTATGCATGCGCTGCAGCGAGCTCCGTGCGCGACTCGGAAGCGACGCGCAACAGCACCACTGCGCAGAACGCGACGACCACAACCGCGACGGACGCGCATGGACGCGCCCACACAGACTTCATAGGAAGTCTCGGCGTCGGAAGATCAGAGCGGCGACGCCGAGTGTGGCGCCCGCGTAGAGAATCGCGTAGCCCATCGACGTCGCGACATAGGTGAGCGGCTCGCCGAACTCGCTCGCCTTCGTGACGAGCGCGTTCCGACCGGGGACGAAGAGATTGAAGTTGGGGATGACCTCGGCCAACCAGCCGAGAAGCGTCTTCATCGCGGGACTGAGAACACGGGTCTTCATGTGGACCATGTCGTGCGCGGCGCGGCCCACCAACCAGACGCCGAATGTAAACGCGCCGGTGAGGAATGGCGTCGAAAACGAAGAGAATAGGAGGGCGACCGCGGTGAGAATGAGCACCTCACCAAGATTGAGGACCAGCGAAGCCAGCAACCGGAAGAGCTCCACGTCGACTGTCGAGCAAACCCAGGCTGATGCGCCAAGCGCGACCAAGGACCAGATCGGCACCACGAGCGTGCGGTCCTTGGACATCCAAATGCCAACCCCGAGGCAAACGATCAAGGCGGCCGGGACCGCTATGATGAGCGCGGTCGATGCCCCCGCCTGGATGGCAGTCACCAGGAGCTGAATGGCTCCCATGATCGCAACGAACACTGCGCAGGTCGCTACGATTCCAAAGTACTTGCCTAGCAAGAATTCGAACCGCGCGATTGGCTTGGGAAGAATGACGTAGAGCGTCTTCCGCTCGATCTCCTTGTAGAGGAGTGACGACCCGAGGAAGATCGCGACCACGACCGAGAAGAGCGAAATCGACGCGAGCCCCAGGTCGGTGACGACGCGCATCTGCTGGTCGAGCGAGAGCTCCCCAAGTGCCAGCGTCAGCGCGAGGACGCCTGCCGCAAGCACCAGGACCCCAAACAACACTCGGTCTCGTACCGCCTCGCGATAGGTGTTGAGCGCGATCGCGTAGATTCGTGCCACGCTCATGGGCTCATCCAATACGCGCGCCCGGTCACGAAGTGGCTCAGGACATTGATCGCCAGCAGCACAGTCACCGCGGACGCTAAGGTACAACCGACCTCGAGCCACCGTGAACTTTCATGCCTTCGCGCCAAGCCCCACGCCCGCACCGAAGCGGCAATTCCCTGTGACATGAAGAGGCCGAGCGCGGCGAGCCCGAGCACGTAGAAGCCGAGGACCAGGGGGCGGGAAAGAAATCTGCGCAAGAGCTCATATTGGCTCAGGGCCACCGGACCGACGCGGACGGTCATGAACCACTGCAGGGCCACGTGGGCCACGACGAGGGCCCAGGCCATGCCACCAGCGAGCTTCTGCAGGCGCCGGCAGCCCTCGGACCGGTACGGACCGGCCTCCTCTGGAAACTCCAGATTGAGCGTGCTCCAGCCTCGCGCATACGCGCCGAGAAACACGACCACTACGATCGTGTGTGCCACGAGGGACATCCACGTGACCGGCGATGCCGCGGCAAACGAGCTCCCGCCGCGGAGCGCGGGCCACATTCGGGCTATCTCCAGCACGAGAAGAGCGGTGATAGGCCAAACCGTCAGGGCGATGTGACTGCGATATCGCGGCACGGGTATTACCTAACGCTCCCGTCTTTGTGTGGTCAATTTACTTCAGGGCGTCGGGTTTGGTCGACCGGTTGCTGCGCCGACCGAGTCCCAGAAGCGTAAGCGGCTCGGACGACAGAGTCATCCGGATCCGGTCACCAATGCCGATCGAGTACACCTTCTGGGTGCCGTCGAGAAAGATCCGGCCTTTGGTCATCCGGCTCGCGATCCTGATGTCTTCGCCAGGCGGGACCATCCCTTTGACGAGGCGATACTTGTTATCGACTCCCCGATAGGGCTCACGCACCACGAACTGGATCTTCTGTGACCCGGTTGGAAGAACCTTGCCGCCGGCTGACCTAATCGCCGCAGTCGAACCCGCTGCCGGACCGACCCAGACTCCGCTCGACATCTGACGCTCGTGGTCACCCGCATACTCCAAGATGTAGCGCGACGTCGCGGCAGGACTCTCGTGGCAGTACAGGGCATCGTTGAGGACGCGTGTGGAAATGACGGTGTCGCCGACATCG
This sequence comes from Deltaproteobacteria bacterium, assembly GCA_019313915.1. Lineage (GTDB taxonomy): Bacteria > Myxococcota_A > Polyangia > Polyangiales > Houyiibacteriaceae > SG8-38. Next base: position 31,199 of record JAFDAJ010000009.1, on the reverse strand, counting down.
ACGCGCATCCGCGCCAGGCGGCTCGACTTCAGGCTTCCTTCGAGCGCAGCAGCCAGCACTTCATCCACGTTGTGCCCATCGGCCGCGCAGAAATATCCGACGCTCGTGTCTGGCGCGCTGTTGATTGCCAACATTGGAGTGGATGAGTCGGCCAGATGCGACGCCCACAACAGCGTGCCGTCACCACCGAGGGTGACGATGAGATCCCAGGCGCCTTCCTCGGGCAGAGGCTCGGGACGATACCGGAGCACCGCGCGGGCTCCCAGGCTTCGAAGCGCGGCCTTTGCCCGGCGAAGCGTCTCCTGATGAATCTCGTGCTCGTGGAGCAAGCCCTCGACCGAAACGTCGCTGTGCTCGATCAGCTCCTTGAGTCGTTCCTGCGCGCGACCAACGTATCGCTGGTAGGTGCTCTTCTTGTAAACGACGAGGACTCTAGGCCGCATGCATGACTCATCGGGAGATTGTTGACTCGCCGTGCCTTACGCGGTCGGAATCTTTTTCGCATCCGCCAGGAACCGCTCCAGACCAAGGTCGGTGAGCGGATGCTTGACCAACTGGTGAATGACTTTGTGCGGAATAGTCGCGACGTGCGCGCCGATGAGCGAAGCCTGCACCACGTGAACGGGGTGACGAATGCTGGCGGCGAGGACCTGCGTGCTCAGACCGTAGTTTTGGTAGATCGTGACCAGCTGCTCGACGATCTCCATCCCGTTGCCGCTGATGTCATCGATGCGTCCGATGAAGGGGCTCACGTATGTGGCGCCTGCTTTCGCGGCGAGGAGCCCTTGGGTCGGACTAAAGCAAAGGGTGACGTTGGTGCGGATGCCTTCATCGGTGAGAGTCCGAACCGCCTTGAGGCCTTCGGCGATCAGGGGAATCTTGACGACGATGTTGTCGTGCATCTTTGCGAGGGTCCGCGCCTCTTTCATCATCCCTTCGTAGTCAGTCGCGATCACCTCCGCGCTGATCGGCCCGTCGACGACTTCGCAAATATCGACGAGCACATCTTTGAAGGGCCGCCCTGTCTTTGCGACGAGCGATGGATTGGTCGTCACGCCGTCGATCACTCCCATGGCGGCAGCGTCACGAATCTCCTCGATGTCGGCGGTGTCGATGAAAATCTGCATGGCGCTAGTAAAGGGCGGTGGACTCGCAGGGTCAAGCGGAGCGTGAGGTCAGCCAGAACGCCGCGAAGAATCCCACGATCCGGTCACTCTATGAACTCCACCTCGACCTCGACATCGTCGATGGAGGGTGGCGGCGCGGATGCGGGCCGCGACTGCGACCATACGATGAGGCTCGCGATCGCGGCAGCGATCAGCCACAATACGATGCCCCCTGGGGTCCATTTGCTCTTTGCGCGCACGGCGAAGTCCTGCTGAAGGCCGTTTTGCCGCGGGATTGAAGATTCGGCAAGCGAGGTCGTCCATACGGCATGCGGAGATTTCTTACAGTTCTGATCGTCCTCGCGACGTGGAGCACCACGGCACTGGCCGAGCGCCAGACGGGCAAAGTAGACGCCACGGTCGCGCGGCTGGGCACCTTCAGCGCGGAGGAGCGGGCCTTGCTCACGCCGCACCTCGCGCAAGGGCCCGTAGTGCTGACAGAATTCCAAAATCGCCAGACCGACCTTCCGGCGGTGATCTACGCGGCGCGCATCCATGCGCCCGCGAAGACTGTCGCAGGGGTGATCGGAAAGCCAAGCGACTATCCCGGGTTCATGAGCGCACTGACGTCGGTCGAGGTTCAGTCGGTGAACGGTCAGATGATGGCGTTCGACTGGACGTGGGGGGTTACGCTGTTCTCGCTCACCGGTCACAACGTGATGACGACCTACCCGGGTAACGCGACGCGCGGCTACCGATTCGACATTCGAACGACCGGCGGGGACCTCGGTATCGGGCGAGTGATGTGGCGTGTCTATCCGGAGGGCCTCAACAAATCTCTCGTCGTGTTTTCTTCGCGACTCGACATGCGCGACGCGAATTACATCACGCGTCAGCTCGCATCCGAGGGCAACGCGGTGAATCGAACGATCAATGTCGCCGTGGCGATGGTCACCCTGCTCGAGATCAAGACCGAAGCGGAGCGGCGGGCCGGAACCTACGTCAACGGGAAGTTCGCAACGATGCCGCTTCGTCGTCCGCGGGTGGACATGAACGCGTTGCGTCCACTCTTGGGGCGCGGAGACTTGGTTCTCATGGATTTAGACGGCAATACGCTGCAGAGCGTTGCGGTCGTCGGGCGCACGGGAACCAGCGAGCGGCGCGTACGCCGCGTGATGCTGGACCCAGAGGAGTTTGGTAAGTCGTTGCTCCATGGAACCTGTGCGCAGGTGACCGAACACACCGACGAAGGCACGAAGTTCGAGTGGGAGATCCCGATCCCATTGCTCCACGTGGGTGGCGAGATGGTGTTGCGACCCAGTCCTACGGTAATAGCCGTCGACGGCATCTCGGGCACTCTTTCGAGGGGTCAGTGGCGCTTCGACACCCACCGCTATCCGGGGGGTGAGGCCGGTGTAATCGCGTGGGCGACCTTCGACCCGGCGGATTCGCCAAAGCTCATTCGGAAGCTCATCGCGGGGAACACCCATTTCTCCCACGGGTTCGTTGCAGCCACCCAACTTGCAGTGATGCGCTCACTGCGAACACGCGTGCTCTTGATGGGCCGCTAGTTGGCGTCGGCTGGTTCTTCGCCGCCCGCGTCGACCGACGCGTCCGGGGCGGCGTCGACGCCTGCATCGACGAGAAGACTTCTGTCGAAATCGACGACCAGCGAACATCCGCTGACCACGAAGGCAACGCCGGTGGCAAGAAGGAACAGAACGGTATCGAAGCGCATCATAGTCAGAATTTCAGGATCGCCGTCGCGCCGGCCCCTCGGGTTTCGATCCGCAAGTGCGCACTCTCGCGCTCTCGTTTTCTTTTGTTCTTGTGAGTCATGAAGAGCGTGAACGAAGTGATCGCAGACAATGCCGCGAGACCGAATGAGACATCGGCGACGAGGGCAAACCGCTCGCCCTTGTCGGCGGTCCCCTCGGTGGGGTTGTCTCGGTAGTCCTGCTCCTTCTGGATCGCCAAGAAGCCGAGGACGGTTCCCGTCAACAGCGCTGCAGCGGAAATGCTCCCGGTCGAAATCACAGCGCGTCGGATGGCCGTGTCTTCCCTTTCGATGGCGAGCTGAGCCTGCAAGCTGGCTTGCTCACTCTGCGCGACGACCACCTCGCTCGTTGCGTCTGGCGCGAAGTCCAGCTGCTTCACTTCGCCATATCCAACCTGGACGGTCTTCTCGCCGACGTGCGTTCCTTCTCCCACGACGAGGACCGTGTGGGTGCCAGGCTCGACCTCGAGATCGGCGGGCGTCTTCTTTTCGACTGGAATACCATCGAGCAGGATCGCGTGACCGGGTTGCGCCGATCGGACGGAAAGCACGGCGGGGCTCTGCAGGAGAGTCGCGATACGCGCTGCGATCGACGTGCGATCCGGCGCGTCGGGCCGCTCGACCAGATACTGCTCTAGCATCGCGACGGCGCCCGGTTCATCGCCGCGGCGTTGGCGGGTGTCCGCCACCGCGACGAGAAGGTTCGGATCTCGCCCGAGCGAGTACGCACGAAGCCAGGCGGACTCTGCTCCTTCGTAGTGCTTCGCCTCGAACAGACGCACACCAACCTGATACGCCTCGACGGCCGTTGTACTTGGATTCGCGAGGAACTCGCTTAGCTCGGCGTCGGAAGGCAACGACGTCGCCTCCTCCTGTTCCGTGGGCAGCTGCGCGCTCACCTGCGCGGCGGAGGCAAGAAGGGACAGTAGTGCGAGCACCACCAGCCTCATGAGACCTAGACGCCTCCGCCCGTGCCGCCCTGACCGCCCGTGCCGCCCTGACCGCCCGTGCCGCCCTGACCGCCCGTGCCGCCCTGACCGCCCGTGCCGCCCTGACCGCCTGCGCCAGCCATGCCGCCTGCGCCGGCCATGCCGCCTGCGCCGGCCATGCCGCCTGCGCCAGCCATGCCGCCCATGCCACCTTGACCGCCCTCACCGGCTGCGCCGCCCATGCCGCCTTGACCGCCCGTGCCCCCGACTCCGCCTCGTAACTCGTCGCAGACCGCCTCTGTTTCGCAGGTCCCCTGGGTAAAGGGGCTACCCAAGTGGCAGCAAATCAGCTCGCCATTGCACTCGTCGTCTTGAAAGCAGGTGGTCCCCGTACCGCCTACGCAGGCGACCAGAAGAACGATGCAAGCCAAAGCAAGCCAGACCAGTTGGAAAGTGATATTTCGCATGAGCCGGCGGAGCATAGCTCAGGGCCCCGGGGGGGGCCACGCTTCCGGCTCGATCGAAAGCTGCCCCCCGCTACACTGCCGCCCCCATGCCGGAGCCCGAGGAACACGCTGAAGCGCCGCGAGCAGGCCGATGTGCAATCGTCGGACGCCCCAATGTCGGGAAGTCCACGTTGCTCAACGCCCTCCTCGGCCAGAAGCTCGTCATCGCGACACCGAGGCCGGGCACCACGCGGTCTTGCGTGTTGGGGGTGTACGCGTCCGACGACCCACCGACTCAGATAGCCTTCGTCGACACGCCTGGGCTCGAACGGCCCAAGGGCGCCCTCGGCCGTGTGTTGATCGACAGCGCCAAGCAGGGCCTCGTCGACTGCGATGCGGTCGTGTTCGTGACGGAAGCGCCAAAGGCTAGCGCGCCGCCTGAGGTCAATGAAAAGGACGCCACGGTCTTGCAAGCGTTGGAGGTCTCGAACGCACCGGTGATCCTCGCGATCAACAAGGTGGACCGGCTCAAAGCGAAGGAGCGGCTTTTTTCCTTCATCGAGGCGTATCAGAAGAAGCGCCGATTCGACGCGGTGGTCCCTATCTCCGCGACTCGCGGCACCAATCTGGAGGCGTTGCTCAGCGAGATCCGTGAAAGGCTGCCGGAAGGTCTGCTCTACGACGCGGATTTCCTGACCGACCGGCCCGAGCGCTTCTTCGTCAGCGAGCTCATTCGCGAAGCGGCGATGCTCAACACGCGCCAAGAGATCCCATACGGAATCGCGTGCGAGCTCGACAGTTATGGTGAAGAGAACGGGCTACTTCGTATCGAGGGCGCCCTCATCGTCGAGAAGCAGAGCCACAAGGCTATCGTCATAGGCAGCCAGGGCGAGGCAATCAAGAAGATCAGCACCGAGGCACGCCAACAGATCGAGGCCTTCTTGCAGCGCAAGGTGTATCTGCGTTTGTGGGTGAAGGCCGTCCCTGGATGGACCCGCGATCCGATCAAGGCCCGGCAACTCGCGATCAAGGAGGGTGAAGCATGAGCCGGCGGCGTCGCGCTCACGCACGTCGGCCGGCGGGCTCGATCGTCAACAGGCCGCTGGTGGCCATCGTCGGACGGCCCAACGTGGGCAAGAGCACGCTGTTCAACCGCTTGGCCGGGCAGCACATTGCCATCGTCGAGGATATCCCTGGGGTAACCCGCGATCGCCACTACGCCGACGCGTTCGCCCTGGGGCGCGAGTTCGTGTTGATCGATACGGGGGGCTTTGACCCGGACAGCGACGACCCGATGAAGGCTGGCATCACGAGCCAGGTGCGGTTGGCACTCGAAGAGTGCGACGTCGTCGTGTGCGTGGTCGACGCAACCGTCGACCCATTGCCCGCCGACCGCGAAGCTGTCGCGCTACTTCGCGATGCGGGCAAGCCGGTGATCTTCGTCGCAAACAAGGCGGACTCGAAGCCGAAGGAGCACCACGCGGTGTCGTACTACGAGCTAGGCATCAGCTCGATCATGCCGATCTCTGCGCTTCACGGGCGTGGCATCGGCGATCTGGAAGAAGCAATCGCCGATCGGCTGCCTGAAGTCGTCGAGCTCACCGAGCCTGAGCTGAACGTCCCCAGGGTGGCGATCATCGGCAGACCGAACGCCGGGAAGTCATCGTTGGTCAACCAGCTCTGCGGCGAAAACCGCCAACTCGTCGACGACCGCCCAGGAACCACGGTCGATAGTGTGGATACGTTGATCGAACGCGACGGAAAGAGGCTGATCCTGATCGACACGGCGGGCATTCGCCGTAAGCGGAGCGTGAAGAAGCGCGGTGTGGAAGGCCTGAGCGTGCTCCAGGCCATTCGATCGATCGAGCGCTGCCACGTCGTCGTGCTCATGATCGACGCGGAGGCCGGTGTCGGCGAGCAGGACGCAAAGATCGCCGGACTCGCAGACGACCGGGGCCGCGCGTTGATCATCGCGCTGAACAAGACCGATCTCCTCAGCCGCGAGGCCCAAAAGAAGGCGATGGACCGAACTCGCGAGATCCTGGCGTTCGTGCCCTGGGCACCCCTGGTGACTGTGAGCGCGCTGCAGGGGCGAGGCGTCACCGCGTTGCTCGGGCGGGTGGAAGATGCGGTGGCAGAGCATCGAAAACGAATTGGCACGGGCGAGCTCAATCGGTTCTTCGAAGAGGTGATCGAGAAGCATCCGCCGCCGACGATGCATCACCGGTCGATCCGGCTGTACTACATCACCCAGGCGACCATTGGCCCGCCCACGTTCGTGATCATGACCAACGACCCGAACGGCGTGCACTTCAGTTACCAGCGTTACGTGGTCAACCAGATTCGCAAGCGCTTCGGTTTCCGGGGAACACCCATTCGGGTTCGCTACCGCGGCAAGAAAAAGCGCGATAGGAAGTAACTACGTTCGAAGCGCGCGGCAGCAGCACTCTCGCACGCTCTACCAACTGGGCGTTACTGTTGCTTACTCTTGTTTACTCTTGCACCAAGAGGAAGTGCGCGGTCGCCACGGCAACCGGGCACTCGGGGTCATTCTGATACGCGAATATCCGAACGTTGGCCACACGCCGCCCGCGCCGCGTGAACTCTGCACGAGCAAACACATCCTCCGGCCGAGCACTCCGGAGATATTCGACGGTGATATTGATCGTCTTAGGCACTGCGGTCGTCTCTCCGTTCCACAGAAGCTTGAAGATCGCCGTCGACTCCATCAGCGCGCCGAGCGTCCCGCCGTGTAGCGCCGGGATCGACGCATTGCCGACGAGGTGATCCGAGTAGCGCATTCGGCCGATTACATCGTCGTTGACCAGCTGGGCAGTGATGCCCATGAACCGGGTGTAGGGGATGGCTTCTTGGATTGCCGTGAAATCGCCGGTTTCATGAACGGCCGTGACCGCATCGCGCAGCCTCATGCGGACTCTCCGTCCATGCCGCGGCGGCCTTCATCACGAAAGACTACGAAGGTGCCGGAGGCGGTCGCAATGGGGCTCGCCTTGTCACCGTGGTGCGCGGCGGCGCGGACGAACGCTACGTGCCGAGTGACCTTGTAGCAGTGCGCATCGCATATCACTTCCTGATGGGGCAGCGCCGGGCGCACGTAGTCAATTCGAAGGTCGAGGGTCGCGATGCGCCTGGGGGCGGCGAGCGACATGACGACGGCGCCGCCACACGTGGCATCGATCAGACTGGTGATGCAGCCGCCGTGAAGCACGCCCGTCTCCGGATTCCCGACGAGGTCCTCGCGGTAGGGAAGAGCGAGAGACAAGTGCTCGGGCCTGTAGTCGACCACACGAAGGTTCAGAGCTTGATTGTGAGGGACTGCGCCAACGTAGCGCCCTTCTAGGCGCCGCTTGATGTCATCCTTCTGGGAAAGAAACGGGTCGGACATGGTTAGCCCACGGGCGGGGGAGGTGGGGCCGCTTGCTCGCCCAGCCAACTGTCGGACGAAACGAACTCGACCCCGTCCACGCGCTTGGACGCGAGAAGATCGGGGTGATCGGTCAGCACTCTACCCACCCCTGCAGCTTTCGCGAGCGCGACGAGGGCCTTGTCCCAGTCCTCGATGAAGAACTCGTTGGTATCCACTACATCGACGAGGCCTCGAATGGTCGTCATCTGCCGCTCGACGGCGCCGTCTTTGAACTCGGGGATCGCATGGAGCATTGATTCGACCCGTTCCATGACCCACCCGGACGCTTTGGGCCTGCTGGGGCTCCCGAAGGCGCGACGAACCGCGTGTTCGGGCGGAGAGCCGAGCGCGACCGAAGCGTTGACGTAAATATCCGGTGCGAGGACGACGTCCATGGGCTGACTCTAACACGGGGCCGGGGCGCTTGACATGGTTCTGGCCGGCGTTAGTCGTCCACTATGAAAGCAGTCTGGATTCCGAGGCACGGAAAACCCGACGTGCTCGAAGTGCGCGAGGCCAATGACCCCGCGCCGGGCGCGGGAGAGGTCCGAATCCGTGTTCGCGCCTCGGGCATCAACTTCGCGGACATCATGGCCCGCCAGGGGCTCTATCCGGACGCGCCACCGCCACCCATGGTAGTCGGATATGAAGTGTCGGGCGTCATCGACGCAGTCGGCGACGGGGTGGCCGATCGAAGAGAAGGGCAACGCGTCCTAGCCATGACGCGGTTCGGAGGATACGCGGACACGGTTTGCGTTGGCGCAGCCGAGACGTACGTGATGCCAGAACCGATGACGTTCGAGGAAGGTGCGGCGCTCCCGGTCACGTACCTGACCGCCTACCACATGCTCTTCAACGTATTTCGGGTGAGGGCCGGGGACCACGTCCTGATTCATCAAGTCGCGGGCGGTGTGGGTACCGCCGCGAGTCAGCTTTGTCGATCGGTCGGCGGCATCACGACCTACGGTACCGCGTCAAAGGCCAAGCATGGCTACGCCCGGGAGAACGGTTGCGACCATCCGATCGATTATCACTCGGTCGACTACGTGCGAGAGGTTCGAAGGCTGACCGACGGCCGCGGCGTCGACCTCGTGCTCGATGCCCTCGGGGGCGACGATTGGAAGAAGGGCTACTCGCTTCTTCGCCCGGGCGGCCTGCTCGTACTCTTTGGGTGGGCCAACATGGTCAAGCATGGCAAGCGGCGGATGACGCGCGTGCTCGGCCAGCTCGCGCACGCGCCGTGGTGGACGCCGAAGACGCTGATGAATGAAAACAAAGGCGTTGCCGGCGTCAACATGGGGCATCTGTGGGACGCAAGAGAGTTGACCCACGAAGCGTTCAACGCGCTACTGGATCTCTATGCGCAGGGTCTCATCAAACCGCAGGTCGACCGCTGCTTTCCCTTTCAGCAGGCCTCCGCGGCACATGCGTACATCGAGGCTGGCCAAAACGTCGGGAAGGTCCTACTGACGCCTTAGTCATGCCGGTACGCGTCTGTTTCGTTTGTCTGGGGAACATTTGCCGGTCGCCAACCGCAGAGGCGACCATGCGCCACTTGCTCGAGGACGAGCAGCTCACGACCCAAGTCGAGATCGACAGCGCCGGAACAGGCGACTGGCACGTCGGCGAACCGCCGGACCGTCGCGCAAAGGCTGCGGGCAAGCGCAGGGGCATCGACGTCAACGGGCGAGCACGCCGGGTCCTCGCAACCGACTTCGAGTACTTCGACTACGTGATCGCCATGGACCGTTTGAACCAGCGCGACCTCGTGCGGTTGGCGCCCAACGCAGCGGGTGAAGCCAAGGTGGCGCTCTTCCGGAGCTTCGATCCCGATTCGCCACACGACGCAGACGTGCCGGACCCGTACTATGGCGAGGGTGACGGCTTCAAGACTGTGCTCGATATTTGCGAGGCAGCGTGTAGGGGGCTTCTCCGGCACATTCGGCAGAATCACCCGCTATGAGCCCGGAGCTGCGCGCCGCCCTCGAGCAGCGACTCGGCACGCAGATACTCGGTGCAAAGCAACTCGGCGGCGGCGACATCAACGACGCATTCGAGGTCTCGCTCGGCAACGGAGCGAGCGTTTTCGTCAAGACACATCCCAATCCTCCCCCCGGCATGTTCGAGGCGGAGGCGCGCGGGCTTCGCTGGCTCGAGGAGGCCGGCGAGATCCGCATTCCCAAAGTCGTCGCCGTGTCGGATCGGCCGCCAGCGTACTTGGCGCTCGAGCTGCTGACGCCCGCAAAACGCCGGGCAGACTTCGATGAAGCGCTCGGGCGCTCCCTGGCCGCCCTGCATGCATTTGGAGCGCCGTCGTTCGGGCTCGACCACGACAATTTCATCGGGCGCCTAGCGCAATCCAATCTCGCGGCGGGCGATTGGGCGTCGTTCTACTGGGTGTCTCGGCTGGAGCCGCAGCTCCGTCTCGCCACCGACCGTGGCTTGATCGACAGCGAAACCCGCTCGCGCTTCGACACGCTGCGCCGTGTGCTTGCTGAGCGGGTTGGCCCCGAAGAGCCTCCGTCACGCCTGCACGGTGACCTCTGGGGCGGGAACCTCCACGCCGATGCGGCAGGTCAGCCGTGTCTGATCGACCCCGCGGTGTACGGTGGACACCGTGAGATCGATCTGGCGATGATGCGGCTGTTTGGCGGGTTCGGCGAGCGCGTGTTTTCGGCCTATGACAACGCATGGCCGCTCGCACCGGGTGCCGGCGATCGGATTCCTCTTTACCAGCTCTACCCGCTGCTCGTGCATGTCAATTTGTTCGGCGGTTCCTATGTCGGTTCGGTTAAGCGCGCGCTCTCCGCTTGCGCCTAAAGAGGCCACGCGGCGCCCAACGCTTCTTGACACCTGCGAAACCGAGGCCCAGATACTCCCGATGAGCGACTCCGACGCAGACACTCGGCACGTTGGTGGGCGCGGCGCGGTTCTCTTGGTCGACCACGGCAGTCGACGTACCGAAGCCAACGCGTTGCTCGACGAAGTTGCGGCACTCGTAAAGCAGCGCCTCGGCGCTCGAAGCATCGTGGAGCCCGCTCACATGGAGATCGCGGATCCCACGATCGCGCAGGGGTTCACCCGCTGCGTCGAACAGGGGGCGACCACGGTCGTCGTGCATCCATTCATGCTCGCGCCGGGTCGGCACGTGACAGAAGATCTTCCCAGACTGGTCGCGGAGGCGGCCGAATTGCACGACGGTGTGGCATTCGCGATGGCCGCCCCACTCGGCAGCCACGCGGGGGTCATCGATGCGGTCATCGACCGGTGCCAAGGGGCGCTTCTAGACGCCCAGTCGGGCAAAGATTAGGGAATCAGGACGACCTTTCCTTTGGTTTTGCGGGCGCCGAGAGCGTCTAGCGCGACCTTGGCGTCCAGCAGCGGATACGTCGCCGACACCACGGGCGCGATCTTGCCGGCGGCATACAGCCCCAAGATCGCGTCCTGTGCGTCCTGAAGAACCTGCGTATTCTTCTCGAAGTACAGGCCCCAATGGAGCCCGACCAACGAGAAGTTCTTCACCAGCACGCGACTCATCTTCGCGGATGGAATGCGCCCGCTGGCAAACCCGATGATGAGAATTCGCCCTTCGAATGCAATGCACTTCGTCGAAAGGTCGAACGTATCGCCTCCCACGGGATCGTAGATGACGTCGGCGCCGCGCCCATCGGTTAATTCCTTGACGCGTTCGACCCAATCCTCGTCGCGGTAGTTGATGACGACATCCGCCCCGTTTTTCTTCACGAGCTCGAGCTTGTCGGAAGAGCCCGCCGTGCCTATGACCCGCGCACCCAACGCCGCGCCGATCTGAACGGCCGCAAGGCCAACGCCGCCAGCTGCGGCGTGCACCAAGAGAGTCTCCCCCGCTCGCAAGTGAGCGCGGTGCACGAGGCCGACGTAGGACGTCTGATAGACGAGGCCCAGCGCAGCGGCTTCCTCGAATGTCATCTGCGGAGGCATGGCGAACACGCGCTCAACCGGTGCGGCGACGGTCGAGGCGAAGCCGCCGTACGCCAACAACGCGCTCACGCGGTCGCCCGCGGAAAAGCGCTCGACCCCTTTGCCGACCTCGCGAACCGTGCCTGCAATCTCCGCGCCGGGCGCAAACGGGAGCTCGGGGCGGACCTGGTACTTGCCCTGCGTGATTAGGATATCGAAGAAATTGCACCCAATGGCATGGACGTCGATGACGACCTCTCCCGGACCGGCGGGGACCGCATCGAGCTCCTGGCGTTCCAGAGAGCTCGGCCCTCCGAGCTCGCGCACTACCATCCTGTACATGGGCGCGCAGTTTGCCCGCAAAAATAGGCCGCGACTAGCCAGTCACGCCAAAAACGCCCCTATCCTGGTATAAGTGGTCGATGGTTGGGCAACGGCGAAAGCACTCGCTCCCGGCGGGTGTCCTTCCGGAGGGGGCGTACGACGACGCTGAGGACAACGGGTCCCGCGTCCGTGCAAGGGTGCCTGCGTCGGCCGAGGAAAGCTCGCGCACCCATGACAGGCCATTCGAGACTCCGACAGAGCAAGCCCGGTCCCTCGTCGAGCAACTCGTCACGCTCGGCCCGGAGGAGATCGCGCCCGTCGTGAGGCGGCTGCTCGCGCTCGGCAACTTCGCGCTCGAAGAGATCGCCAGGAGCTTCCCTGGGCCGCTGTGGCGCCCTTCCCTCGCTACAGACTCACGCCTCCCGCGTCCGGAGGAGATCTCTGCCAGCGCGGCTGCGCTCGCTACGTTCGAAGGCGAGGCGGTTCCCTACCTCGCGCGTCTGATGCGTCACTCGAGTCCAACCGTCCGCTACTACGCCGCCGTCATTTGCGGCGCATACGTGAACTCCGGGGTCATCGAACCGCTCATGCAGCTCTCGCTCGACGATGATCGGGAGTGTCGCCGCGTCGCGCTTCACCTCCTGAGCGCGTACCAACACGAGCCCGTGTACCGAAGCGCGCTGGCTGAGCTCCGCCGATGCGCATCCGACATCGCTCTGCTGCTCCCGGTGAGGCGCCGCGCGATCTCGGCGCTAACCCAGTTGCGAGACGAGTCGTCAGCGCCGCTGTTCGTGGACTTGCTAGCCGACCCCGACCGCGGCATCGCGACTGCGTGCCGGGTGGGTCTCAGGGTTCTCACCGCGCACGATTTCGGGTTTTCTCGCGATCCTTGGCTCCGCTGGCTATCGGAGCGAGGCCAAGAGACCCGGATTCAATGGCTCATCGAAGGCCTCGGAGACAGTCGCGCCAACATCCGCCTATTGGCGTCGCGCGAACTCTGGCACCTGACCCGCTTTGTGCAGCCAATGTCGGAGACGGCCACGCGCGATGAGTTCCTTGCTATCCAGCGGAACTACGAACGCTGGTGGACGAAGAGCCACGTGGAGTAGCTACAACACCCCCGCGTCGCGCAACGAAGCGCGCAGGGGGCCGACCCCGTCAAATCGCAGGGAACGAATCCCGCACTGCCGCGCGGCTTCACAGTTACTGTTGCGATCGTCGACGAAGACGCACCGCTCGGCCGGAACGCGGAGCTTGCTCAAGACGTGGGTGTAGGCCGCCGGGTCCGGTTTCCTCAGTCCGGTGATGCAGGAGACGAACGTCCAATCGAGAAACCGTGACAGCTTCAAGCGTTCTTCGATGAGCCGGTACCAGACCGGATAGTTCGAGAACGCGTGCATGGTGCAGCCGGCCTCGCCGAGCTCCGCGAGAAGCTCCTCGATGCCCGGTAGCCACCGATAGGACGAGCGGACGGTGCGAACAAAACCGCGTCGATCGAAGTCGCGGCCGTCGGCAAAGAAGCTCTCCAGGAAATCTTCTTCGGAGCGCTGCCCGAGCTCAAATTCCATCCATGCGCTCGGATGCTTTGCCTCGAACATCGCGTCGAACGTCGTTCCGAAGAACTCCGGCATCTCGACGAAGAAGGGATCGTGCACGAGGGTGCCCATGACGTCCCAAAGCACGATCGAACGCATGTCTTCAGCCCACCGCGCGTTGTTCCAAGCCGTGGCGCCGGAGCTTGTCGAGGAACGTGGTGCGCTTCAGCCCTAGCATCCGCGCGGCCTCGCTCTTGTTGCCCCCGGATCGAAGGAGAGCCCGTTCGAGCAGGCGGCGCTCCACCTCGAGGTAGGTCCCGCTCAACGCTTCCCCTTCGTCGGCAGCCGGCCATGCGAGCGAGGGAAGGTTGCGCAGGGCGATCGCCTTGGTGGACGCCTCTGCAACAGCAAGCTCGATCATCAGCTCGAGCTCGGCAACGTCGCCAGGCCAATCGTGATCGACGAGGGCCTCCATGGCTTGCTGCTCGATCCCTATGGGTTCGCGTGCCAACAGTCGGCACGCCCGGTCGATTGCGAGCAGCGCAAGTGAGGGCACATCTTCCCGTCGATCGCGCAACGGCGGAATCGTCAGACCAGGCTGGTAGAAACAACCCGCAAGGTCGGGGTCCAGAGCGCCGCGTCGTCGCAGCTCGCTCAACGGGGCACGGGACGTCGCTATGATTCGGGGCTGAAGGGGCCGGGGACCATCGTCGGCACCCGCTCGTGCGTTCAACGCTGCCGCTAGCCGAGTCTGAGCGGGTTTCGACAGGGCAGGCAAGTCACGCAAGAGCAACGTCCCACCGATGGCCGATTGAAACCAACCGGTGCGGCGCTCGTTCTCCGAGCCGAAGAGCAGACTGATGACTTGGTCGGGGGGCGCCGCGGAGCAATCGGCGACGATGAAAGGGGCTTCCCACCGTGGCCCGCGATCGTGAATGAAGCGGGACACCGGCAACACGGGAGAGCCCGCGGGTGCGACGAGCAACACAGGGTCGGTCACCGAAGCAAGCTCGATCGCTCGGGTCTGAACCCGTCTCATCGATTGGCTGTACGCAACGTGCAGGGTTTGATTTTCAGCGAGCCCGCGCCCGAGGACGTCGCACTGACCTCGGAGCTGCTCGAGCTCTCCTTCGAGCGTAGCGATCCGGTCTTCGGCGTGGCGCCTCGACGCGGACAGTTGATGAATGTGCGTGTCCGCCCGGCGTCGCGCGAGCGCTGACGCGAGCGCGCCTCCGAGCGAATCCCCCAAGCGGCCGAGCTGCTCGAGCTCGCCGCGTGAGAGCGCCTCCGACCTTCCGAGCAAGGGCAGAAACAGTAGCCCCTCGATGTGATCGAGATGCACGCAGGGGAGCACACCGCCGATCGCCCGGCGCTCCATCGTGTCCACGGCCTCCCGAACCGAAGGCTCGCGAACGACCCGGGCACGAAGGCTCGCGAGATCGAGAATGCCATGGTGTTCGTCAGAAAAAAGGACCCGAGTGATGGCGGCGGGGGCGTCCGCCGATTTGATATTCGCCCGGTCACCGACATCCAAACGGATCCGAAGGGGCGGCTCCAATGTGTAGAGCTCAGGCAGGCCGTTGACGTCGCCGAGCGTGCTGGTCAAGGGAACGAGAACCGCCGAAGCAAGGTCCTCTAGTATGGCGCCACCGACCAAGTTGTGCCTCGCAGCTTGGGCGCCGTCCGCGAGTCGCCCCGCCGTGCTCCAGACCGCGCGGCTCGAGAGTCTTCGTGCTAACGAGAACGTCACCCACCAAAGAACGCCCGACCCGATGGCGAGCGTACCCAGTTGCCATCCTTGCAAAGGAGCGTCTGGCACGAGTGCGACGGTCGCCACGAAGCACACCGCGCATGCCACGACTGCCGGCACGCCAACGCGCCGCAACGACCGCCATCGCGGATCGATCCACGCAAGATGTCCGAGCCAAAGCAAGGACGCGACCGCGAACTCCACCGCTGTCGCCAACAAACCACCAAACGGACCGAACCACGAGTATGCCAACCCGACGGCAAGGCTCACGAGCGCGACGCCGGACAGCGCACCTTCGACGACATGGCCTCTTCCGACGAGCACGATCTGATGAAGCGCGCCGGTCCCGAGGATGCCCCCTACCACCACCACGCCAAACGTCGGCGCGGGGAGCAAACCCTGTTCGGCCAACGCGGCGCCCAGGAGCGCCGCCGAGGCAAACGCTCCTAGAGCGCCGTATCGAACCAGCGTCCTCGAGTCACGCGGCAGAGCGAGGTCGAACATCAGGAGCGCCACGACCAGCCAGGCAAAGTCATGGGCGTGGTCGAGGAAAGGCGAGGCGGTGCGCGCCGAGGCCACCGCAACCGCTAGGCTCACCCCCATGAGCGCTAGCCTAGAAGCGCCGCGCCTAGCCGGGCTCGCCCCCAACACGGCGAGCGGGGTCAGGGCGAGCACCAGTGACAGCAGCGCCACGAGCCACTCCGGCGACGGCGCGGTGTTCGAAGAGGCCCGTGCCGCCAGAACGTAAAGAACGGACGCAGGACCCAGTATTGTCAGAAGCCTCGGGATTCGCACGTTTCGATCTCGCTGATTCGACGAGGCCGAAGTCTATCACTGGCGGTGCGCATGACCAGAGCCGCTGGACTCGGCTTGGACGAACATTCGAAAACCGACCCGCTGCCACCAAAGCCTGTACTTTTGCTGTGCGGCCTCGCGGGCTTTCTTCGGGAGCCCGGGTTCGTAGCCGAAGTATTCCTGGGTGAGGTGCTTGAGCTCGTCGCTGGCGCGCCGTCGAAGCCGCTCGTCCGAATGCATGAGCCCGACGATCAGCCATTCGACCCGATGCTGGCTGCTGTGCTTGTCGAACCACGCCGTCCACTTCTTCTTGTGCGTCCCGAAGTCTTGGCAACTCAAGCGCACCAAGCTCGCGTGGGCGGCGCGTACCACCACGTCCTCGGGGTTTTCGAGCAACGAGACGAAGAATTCGAACGAATCCGCGTCACGGAGCCTCCCGAGCGCTTCGATTGAGGTCGCCTGAGGCTCGAGCCTCCTGCCATCGCGTGCTGAGGCTCGAAGGCGTTCGATTAGCTGCATGAACTCGACCTCGCACGCATAGAGGACGCTCAATGCGCGGTAGGCGCCGCTACGAATGCCGGGATCCGAATCGAACAAACGGCGGCCGACTGGCTGAACGAGATCGGGATGCACGAACTCCGCTGCAAGGACGGTGGCGTAGTAACGCGTGTCGGGGTCCTCGTCGTCGAGGAGCTGAATCAGGTACGGAACCGAGCGCTGCCCGAAGGCGACGAACGTCCGCGCAACCGGTGACACGTCCCTGCCCGCGGGGATGCGCGCATGGGGCTCGTTGCGATCGAACCACAGATTGCCCGGAAACTCGCGAGCCAACGCCGGCAGCGCGGCCTCGCCGACCCCCAACAAGGGAAGGATGAGCATTTCGTCCTCGGGGCCTGCTTCGCGGAGCGTTGCGACCAGCTGTTCGACGTCATCGCCGACGTCGATGATGACACTCGGGAGCGAGCCCTCGGACACGATCGGCGGAGGTGCGGGGTTCCACCTTCGCCCAGCAGGTTCGCTACCCGCGTTCGGTGGCGCGGAGACCGGCGAGTTCGGACCCAGGGACACGACGTCGTGGGTCATCGCGCTTCCATCGTTGTCCCGTCTCGCGTCCGGAGGAACGGAGCGTCTGCGACGGGTCGTAGGCGGACCGGGTGCGGGTTGCCAGCTCGATGCCGAGTCGGGTCGCGTGGGCGGTCCCGACCGGCCGCTCGGCGCAGGCAACCGTGAAGCGTTCGACCGCGCTGATGGCCTCCCTAGGACCTCCGGCGGGCGCGGAGGAAGGCTATATCGGGTCGCGTCGACGAAGCCCGATTGGGGCTCTGACCGCTTGCGCCGAGGTGTCGCTGGGTCGGAGTCGCGAAACGTGCCCGCGGGAACGGAAGAGCCGATTTGGGGCAGCACTGCCGGCGGAGGCTCCGTATCGGCCATCGCCACCGGCGCGGGGATCGACGAGTCGACGCGTGGATAGGAGCCGGAGATGTCCTTCTTCGGCGGGAGCGAGCTCCGTTTGCCGACACCTTCGAACGGCGCGACGTAGGGAATCGAGCCGGCGTCCGTGGCCTCCAGCCGGCCGTTGAGGTGACGCATCCTGGCGGTCATCTCGATGTCATAGTGGCGAGCCAACCCGGCCTCGACGCGCACCGAGCAGACGATGCGTTGCACGGGGTCGATCCCCAGCTCGAACGAGATCTCGCGAAGGGTCGCTTCCGGCAGAGGGCGGTCGACGGCAAGCACGACGGCATCTTCTGTCCGCGCCACGGGAATCAAGCGATGCCGAACGGCGAACTCTCGGGGCAATACGCGGACCGTGCTGATCGGCGTCCGCATCACTTCATCGCGCGTCGCCGGCAGCAGACCATATACAGCCGCGCAATACGCGTTCATCTCGTTCTCGCGCAAGCTCTCGAGCTCGAGGAGCACGGTGTCGAGATTGCCACCACGCATGACTTGCTCCTGGATCGCTTGCTGGACGCGATCCACAGGGATCACCTGGTCACGGACCAGAAGGGAGGCGAGAACCGACATGATCGATGCAATGGTGACTGTGGTTCCGTCGACGTGTCAACGAGCTTGTCAAAGCAGCTCGAGCCGGTCCCGCACGATGGCCAGCGCCGCGGGCACGGCCGTCTCCACGCGAAGGACCTGTGTTCCGAGGCTCGCCACCCCAAAACCCGCTCGTTCGAATAGCGCGACCTCGACGTCGGTGAAGCCCCCCTCGGGGCCTATGGCACACCATACTTGTTCAGGGGTGCCGTCGAGCGCTAGGGCCCCTTGCGCGCGCGCCCAGAACACCACCCCTGCCGCGTCCTCGGGCATCGCCTCCACCCAGGCCGAGCAAGACTGGGGGCCATGGACGAGGGGGACGTCGTTTCGCTCGCATTGGGCGGCCGCTTCGCTGGCGATCCTCGTCAGTCGATCGATGCGCGACCGCTCTCGACCCGCGTCCCAACGGGGGACCGTTCGCTCGGTGTGCATCAACGCCACTTCATCGACGCCGAGCTCAGTGGCCATGCGCACGCAATCGTCGAGCTTTGAGCCCTTGGGAACGGCTAGCATCAACACGACACGGGTCCGCCGCGGCTCGGCGAGCTTAGGCGGCTCTGCTTGGCAAACGACCTGGTCACCGATGGACTGGAGTTGGGCCGGCGCGGCGCGGCCCTTGCCATCGAAGAGCACGACCTCATCGCCCGCGCGAAGACGGAGCACGCGAACATGGCGGCTCGGCCCCTCTGCAAGGGTCACCGCCCCGCCCGTCTCGGGCAGATCAGGCACGTAAAGCCTTCGAACCGTCATGGCTCGGCCGGCCTCAGTAGACAGGCGCACCACTCCCCTTCCTCGACGCATTCTTCGAGGCGCATCGGAGCGTAAGCGGCGAGGAGCTCATCCGTCTCTGCGCGAAGAATGCCGCTCAAGATCAGAATGCCACCTGCCGCGAGGCGCCCTTGGAGCGGTTCGGGCATGTGGACTAGGACTCTGGTTTCGATATTGGCGAGGACGATGTCGTAGGCGCCATCGATATCTTGCAATGGGCGAGCAGAGGCCTCGATACGCTCCGCTACGCCATTGATTTCGGCATTTCGGCGCGCGACGACCACAGCGTCCTCATCGATGTCGACCGCAATGGCAGACGCCGCACCGAGGCGTAACGCGGCAATCGAGAGCACTCCACTGCCGCATCCGACGTCCAGCACACGTTCGCCGCCCGCAACCCATTGGTCGAGCAACCGCAATACGAGTCGGGTCGTTTCGTGATCGCCGCTTCCAAACGCGTTCTCCGGATCGATCGTCAGCACGACATCATCGGGCTCGCCCTGCACCGCTTCCCAGGAAGGATGCAACAAGAGGCGCTTTCCGATTCGCTGTGCGCTGAAGCCACGGCGCCATTCGGTGGCCCAGTCTTGGCTCGGAACGTAGATGATTTCTGCGTCGTACTCCTCGCCGATCTCTTTGAGCGCGTGCCGCGCCGCAGCTTCGTCGGAAAACGCCCCAATCAGTACGACTTGATCAGACGCTGCCTCGCAGACGAGCGTGGTCTCGTCGCGCTCTTCGAGACCCGACGCCCCGAGCTCCCAAAGCCTCAGTTGCGCGAGCTCGAGTCGCGCGGGCCGCACCCGGATGGACACGAATGGATGATGCACCGGGTCGGACATTAGACCTCGGCCATGCGCGCGGACAGATAGATTACCAGGAACAGAACCCAGGTGATCGGACCAAGGCGGTTGCCCCCGCGCCACGCGACGATCGGAGTAAATACCGGCACTAGGAAACCGAGGTAGCGCCACTGCGCACCCAACGGCCCTGCAAGCACGCGCCAAGCCATCAAGAGGTGCGTGAACAGAAGCGCGGCGCCCGAAAGAGCCCAAAGCGCGAGCAACCATAGTTCCACACCCCGCTTCTAGCCTATTGTTGGAAGTCTCCCAATGGAAGAGGTTGGTGAAAAAGGGGACTGTCCCCTTTTTGTTGGGCTTAGAGTTCTGTGAATCTTGCTATGGGCTCTGGGGCTGCGCCGCAGCTTGGTGGGCGTGCGGCGTTGGTGTCTTCGAGCCGAAGCCGAACCACCTGGTCGCCGGACGCAGTTTGAAACCGTGCCTCCCAGGTCGACTCGGACTCGAGCTCGGTCGCCTGCCACTCGACGGCTCCCGACGCCTGTTCACCGATTCGCCTTCGCACAAAGATCTCCGCGGCCTGCGTGGGACGGTCATAGGCACAGCGCCCGCGAAAGAAGTCCAACTCACCGATTTCACCGGCTCGACGCGCCGTCACGAAGTCCTCCACGTGCTCGGTGCGCAAGCGTCCGTACATCAACCCGTCGGGCAGCCACAACGCGCAGGCAGCAAACCGATGGCCCCCTAGGTGACTCGTCTGCCAGACATCTACCCCATGCGATTGAATCGCGCGGAACACCGAGCTGCCGTGCAGCCCGCAGCAGCGGTCGCGGCGCCCATGCACGCAAACCAAACACGTCGGCGCCGCCGGCTTGGTCGGGAGCGCGTCGATGTCGACATCGAGGAGGTCCTCGTATCGGTCAAGCTCGACTTGCGACGCTTGGCGCCGATCACTTGCCGTGGAAACCACCATGAACAGCGATCGCTTACCTGGGCGGCCGGGCCGCCGAATGAACTGCAAACGCGAACGTGGTGTCTGCAGCCACTGAGTAAGTTGGGCTCGCACGGACTGTGGCAAGACTTCGCTCTGAAGCGCCTTGGGGGCCCACGGGGCCGTCACTTCGAGCAGTAGCCATCGATCAACCGATTCGACCGCCGTGCCAGCGAGAGACTCTCCAGCTTCCTGCGACGCGATCGAGCACTCGGAAAGCGCCACGGCTAGTCCGTTGGCACGGGAAGGGGCCTCGCCATCTCTTCCGCGGCTTGGTCGATCGTATGCTGGCGGCGGGCCGCGATCTCGGACCGCCACGCGTCATATTTGGATTGCATGCTCGCGAGCTGCTCCTCGGCTCGCGCCAAATGCAGTTCGAGCCGCTCCCGTTGCTTCGGATCCGTCGCCCTATCGAGGGCCTGGTGAACCGCGTCTCGCACGAGCTTCGTTCTCACGACGGCATCGGTGAAGTTCTCTCGCTTGGCAAATCGATGCGCCTGCACCATCCAAACGGCCCAACGCTCTTCGTCGCTCGTGAGGTCCATCAGCTCTCGTATTTAGGGCGTTTCGCCAGGCGGTCCAGCCGAGGGCCGCGGGCGATGATAAAGCCACCAGTTTTCGAAGTGCGCCACGCGTTGGATGGACGGATCGGAGACGAAGAGGCTGTCGGGGGAGCCCGCACGACGAACGAGAAACCAGTCGAAAAAATCGCCGTGCTGATCGAGTTGGAACTGTTGCGGGCTCCACTCCCAGCGCACCGGTGTCCTGGGCGGGACGACCGCGTTGGGGTCGGCAGCATCCCGGTAGCGGAATGGGAACGTGTCGTTCTGGGCGGGGTGGAAGCTCAGCCACCCCCCCCGCTCGGCCTGTGCGTATGCTGGCAAATGAATATAGGGACTGTTCTGCGCGCGCGAACCTTGGTGATCATACACGAGATAGAGAAGCTTCGGAGCCTGGGGAAGCTCGCGGACGATCTCACGGAAGTGCACAGTCGTCGTCGAGAACTCCCGGTGGGCGTCCGCGACGAAGTCTGCGAGCGGGGCAATCCCGACCGCCGTCCAAATCACGAACCCGAGATGGACCCAGGTCTTGCGCGGCAGGTTGGGTAGAAGCGCGGGCACGAGGAAGAGCGCGGCGGTGACCTCACGCGGGAAGACGTACCACGAGGCGCCGATCTCCATCGGAAGCGTCACGTAAAGCCCGAGGGAAATGACGATCGCAATGCCGACGACGAGATGCGCCGGAACGACCCAGCCACCCTTGGGCCAGGAACGGAGACGGACGACCGCAATCACGAGGAGTGCAAAGGCCGTCAGCGCCAGGAGGAGCCCGGTACGCCGAAACATCTCGCTGTCGTCGTTCCCGATGAAGATGTCGGCCGTGTACGTGCCAACGTTCGACATCCGGTTCCAGTCGGGCGGCCAGACCCATCGGACCTTCGGGACGAACATCTCGGCGCGAGTCAGCCACCACACGGCAAAAAGCGCGCTAGCTACGCCGATGGGAATGAACAGCCCTCTCACACTGTCGACGCGTCCGTGCATCACGAGGCCGATGAAAACGAGCATCACGAGCGCAAAGGGGAATCGGTACGCCTGAGTGAAGAAGAGCAGAACGAGGACCGCGATGAGCGCGCCCTGCACCTTGGCGCTTGGGCGGTCGACGACGCGTAGCGCTAAGCCCAACGACATCGCGAAAAGCCCGAGCGCAGCTAGGAAATCGACGAAACCCCAATGGGCAAGGACACCCCACACGGGAACGAGACCCCATAGGCCCAGAAACGGGGATTTCCGTAGTCCCCAGCAAAGCACCATCAACCCGATCGGCAGGAGTGCCATCAACAACGCAGCTGCGAGCTTCGTGGCGACGATGGGCGGCAACACGATCATGAAGATCGCCGAGAGCGCGTAGAGGGTCAGATGCGGGACTGCGAGCATCTGGAACGCGAACTGCTCGTGGAAGTGCCAGCCCGCGTCGGTGTAGTGACGGAAGACCGACGAGGAGGCCGCATGAAACGGGAACTCCGTCATCATTGGGTAGTCGGCCACCCAGAACGGTGCGCCGACCACATAGATGATCGTGGCTGCGGCGCAGAGCCACGCAAGCCATGACAGAGGTGGCGGGCCCGTCACCCGAAGCGCCGCCGGTTCTATTCGCCCCCCCGGCATTGGCGCTACCGTATCACGGACGTGTGCTTAGGCCTTGAGAGCTTCAGCGCCGCCGATGATCTCCATCAATTCCTTGGTGATGGCGGCCTGGCGGGCCCGGTTGTACTGAAGGGTCAGCCGGTCGATCATGTCGCTGGCGTTGTTGGTCGCGGAATCCATGGCGGTCATTCGCGCACCGTGCTCGGAGGCGACGGATTCGAGCAGCGCTCGGTAGATTTCGACTTCGACATACATCGGAAGCAGCGTGTCGAGCAGCGCGTCCTGGTTCGGCTCGTAGATGAAATCGCCGAGCTGATCATCGGCGAGCTCGAGCGGCTTAATCGGCAGGAATGGCTCGATCACGACCTGCTGAGTGATGGCGCTCTTGAACTCGTTGTAGACGAGGTAGCAGGAATCGAGGTGGAGCGAGGTGTAGTCCTCGACGATGTAGCGCCCGATCTCACCGGCCTTGTCGGCGCTCAGGTCCTCGAAGACGCCGAGGAAGTCGTGGCGAATGTTCGCGTTTCGGCGGTTGAAGTAGTCACGGCCCTTACGTCCGATGATCCCGAAGCAAACCTCGCTGCCCTCCGCCTCGAGCTCCTTCCAGCGCTTGTATGCCGCTTTGCAGATGCTCGAGTTGAATGCGCCGGCTAAACCACGGTCGCTGGTGAGAACCACCAACATGACGCTCTTCGGCTCACGCCGGGCAAGCAGAGGGTGAACGTCCTCCTCGGGGCTGACGCGCGCGGCCAAGCCGCTCAAGACCTCGTGGGTCTTCACGGCGTACGGACGAAGGCGCTCGATGTTTTCCTGCGCCTTTCGCAAACGAGCACCGGCAACCAACTTCATGGCCCGGGTGATCTTCTGCGTGCTCTTGACGCTTCCGATACGCTTACGAATGTCCTTGAGGTTTGCCATTGCTGCTTAGTTGTCTTGCTGCTTGGGCTCGAAGATATCGCCGAAGGCCTTGAGGGCATCCTCGAGCTGGCTTTCGAGCGTGTCGTCGATCTTCCCCTTCGACACGATGTCGCTGAGGATCGAAGCGCGCTCGGCCTTGATCCAAGAGATGAGCTCTTGCTGGTAGCGGCCGATCGACTCCACCGGCAGCGAATCGAGGAAGCCGTGCGTACCGGCGAAGATTGCGATGACCTGCTCTTCGACGGGCCAGGGTACGAACTGGCCCTGCTTGAGCACCTCGACGAGCCGCTCACCGCGAGACAGCTGCTGCCGGGTCGCTTCGTCGAGGTCGGATGCGAACTGCGCGAACGCCGCCATCTCCCGGAACTGCGCGAGCTCGAGGCGGAGCGTACCGGCAACCTGCTTCATCGCCTTGATCTGTGCGTTACCACCGACACGCGACACCGAGATGCCGACGTTGATGGCGGGACGAACACCGGAGTTGAACAAGTCCGATTCGAGGAAGATCTGACCATCCGTAATCGAGATGACGTTGGTCGGAATGTACGCGGAGACGTCACCGGCCTGGGTTTCGATGATAGGCAACGCGGTGAGTGAGCCACCTGAATCCGGGAGCTTCTTGGCAACGAAGCCAGCGCCCTTTTCCTTCGCGGCGGCTTCGGCCTCGTGCTCCGACTTGGGGCCGCTGAAGACCTGATTGCCGAGCCGGCTGGGCTCCTGGTCGTCTTTCACGACCACCCAATCCTCAGCCATCTTGGCAGCTCGCTCGAGAAGGCGGCTGTGAACGTAGAACACATCGCCCGGATACGCCTCGCGGCCGGGAGGACGACGAAGCAGAAGTGAAAGCTGGCGGTACGCGACAGCCTGCTTCGAAAGGTCGTCGTAGATGCAGAGCGCATGCTGACCGCTGTCCCTGAAGTACTCGCCCAG
Organism: Deltaproteobacteria bacterium; assembly: GCA_019313915.1. GTDB lineage: Bacteria > Myxococcota_A > Polyangia > Polyangiales > Houyiibacteriaceae > SG8-38. The sequence goes on along the minus strand of JAFDAJ010000009.1, from coordinate 6,577 downwards.
CGTGACGCCAGTGTACGGCGCGATGAACTGAAGCGGGGCCGGCTCGGAGGCGCCGGCCAAGACGACGGTGGTGTACTCCATCGCGCCGAACTGCGTGAGCTTGTCGACAACCTGTGCGACCGTCGACTGCTTCTGGCCGATCGCGACGTAGATGCAGAAGACGCCCTTGCCCTTCTGGTTGATGATCGTGTCGAGGGCGACGGCGGTCTTACCCGTCTGACGGTCGCCAATGATGAGCTCGCGCTGCCCGCGGCCGATCGGAATCATCGAGTCGATCGCCTTGAGACCGGTCTGAAGCGGTTCGCTGACCGGCTGGCGTGCGACGATGCCGGGAGCTTTCAGCTCGACTCGGCGGGTGAGCTTGCTCTCGATCGGGCCCTTGCCATCGACGGGCTGACCAAGCGCGTTCACCACGCGGCCGACGAGCGCCGGTCCAACGGCAACCTCGACGATGCGACCGGTACGCTTGACCGTGTCGCCCTCTTTAATGCCAACGTCGGAACCGAAAAGTGCACAACCGACATTGTCTTCCTCGAGGTTGAGGACCATGCCGTAGACGCCCCCGGGGAACTCGAGGAGCTCGCCTGCCATGGCGTTTTCGAGACCGTAGAGGCGGGCGATACCGTCGCCTACCGTCAAGACGGTACCCGTCTCGACCACGTCGACCGCCTTCTCGTACGAAGCGATCTGCTGCTTGATGATGTTGGAAATCTCTTCAGCGCGAAGTTGCATTTGGCCAGGCTCCTGATTCGATGCGGTTACGGCGTGTCGCCGTTCGCAAGCAACGTCTCTCTAAGCTCACTCAGTCGGTTGCTGAGGCTACCGTCGAACACTTGGTCGCCTACGCGTGTGACCACGCCACCGATGAGCGAAGGATCTTGTTTCTTGACGAGCACGACCTCACGGTCGGTCGCTCGCTTGAGTTTCTCTGTCAGTCGGGCGTAGTAGGCGTCGCTCAGCGGCTTTGCGCTGACAACCTCCACGCGAACGCTGCCGGTCTCGGCCTCGGCGAGCTCTTCGAGGGCTTGAAGCACCTCTTCCATGTGAGCGAGGCGACCCTTGTCGGCGAGAAGATTGACGGTGTTGCGAACGAGCTTGGAGCAACCGAGCTTTTCCATCACAGCGTCGACTGCGGCCTTCAAAGCCGGCCTTGGGACGACTGGGTTGCGAACGATTTCGCGGAGGTCCGAGCTCGTTTTCCACGCGTTTGCCAAAGAGCCGACATCTCTGAGCACCGGTTCGAGCTCGCCCTGCTCACGAGCAAGATCCAACAACGCCTTTGCATAACGTCGTCCAAGGGCGCTCATGACTGCCGCTCCTCGAACACCTCATCGAGACGACTGAGATATGCCTCGGAAAGCTGGTCCTGATCCGCGTCCGTCGTCCGTTCTTGCAGCAGCTCTTGGGCGGCGAAGACCGCGGCGCTGGCGGCCTGCTGTGTGAGCTCCTTGCGCAGCTGCTTTATCTGTTGGTCGATGAGGAAGGAGGTGTCCTTGCGAAGGCGCGCAGCCTTCTCTTCGGCCTGGGCGACGATGCGATCGCGCTCTGCTTCGCCCGCCTTGATCATGTCGCCGCGAATCTGGAGCATTTCCTGGTCGAGCTTCTCGAGACGCATGGCGGTCCCCATATGCCGCTTCTCGGCCTCGGCGCGAAGCCGCTGAGCTTCAGCAAGCTCTTTTTCGACCTCGGCACGACGCGCCGCAAGCGCTGGGTTGCCCTTCTTGCGGATCACCCAGGCAAGCAAGCCGACCAAGACGAGGAAGTTGATGACGGTGCCCTGGAACTCGCGGTTTCTGATCAGCGAAGAGAAGGTGAGCTCGCCATGGCCCTCATCGTCAGCGCCGTGACCGGTCGCCTCTTCAGCCACCTCGTGGGCCACGGACTCGCCATGGGCGGTTTCGGCCGACACCAGCCTCGGTGACGCGACGACCAATGCGAAAAGCATCACCCAAAACGCGCGCATCACTGAACCTCCCGATTGAGCATCTTCGATGCGATCTGCTTGGCCAGCAACGGAACGGACCGATCGATTTCGGCGCGAAGCTTCGCCGCCTCCGTCTTGAGCTTCGCGTCGGCCTCGGAGAGCTGCCTGTCGGTTTCTTCCCGCACCCGATCGAGCACGGTGCGTTCGAGACGCTTACCTTCGGCACGCAAGCGGTCACGCTCCTCGCCCGCTTGAAGGCGCAGGCGGCGCATCTCGAGGTCGAACTCTTCGCTCTCGGCGGACGCTTCGTCCTGCAGGCGGAGCGCCTCGAGCTTCGCACCCTCGATGGCGTTTTCGCGCGCTTCGAACAGCGCGACCATCGGGCGGAAGATCAGCGGACGAAAAACGAAAAACGCAACAGCAAACAACGCGAGCTGAATCCAGATCGTGCCGTCGAGGTCGATGATGGAGCCCTCGGACAAGAGGGCTGTGAAAAGCACGTTCATCGCAGCGGTATTCCCGGTCGGTCTCAGAGCGTCCCGAAGGAGAGAAACTCCAAACGGCGCTTGGGGCCGAATCGCAGCTCCGGCAAGGATAAATCCCTAGCGGCGCGCGTTCGTAGCATGGGCCCGAAACCAGTCAAGGTCGGCGGAGCCCCTCTGCAGAGCCCGGGTTAGCTCGATCCCTGCGGTCCCTCGAACACACGGGTCCGAAGGGCACGAACGGTCTTGCCGGCGGCCTTCTCGTTCTCGCGACTGAAAATCGACGAGGGAAGCGGCATGTCGGGATCGACGAAGATCTTGAAGTCGACCTCGGTCCGCGCGCCGCCGTCGACCGGGGTCAAAGTCCAACGAGCATTGAAGGCGTCGATGTTGCCCTCCATGAGATGGGCTTCGACTACGCGAGAATCACCGTCTTGGGGACGTTCCGCGAGGTTGAGCTGGCCCCACAGGGTGAACGCGCCCTTGGCCACACTGACTTCCATGTAAACCATCGCCCGGCTCCCCCGTTGTGCCAGCACTTTGGACTTGGTGAAATTGGGCATGAATTGCACGTAGTTCGCGTAATCTAGAACGATGGGCAACACCTCTTCCAACGGCTTGTCCACGACGAGAATCGCTTGGCCCCAAGCTATGTTGGAACCTTCTTCGGGGATCTGCGCGGTGAAGATTCCGGCGTTCTTGTCGTGTTGCTCGGCCGCCCGTGCCGGGCTCGAGGGCGATCCGGCTATGAATGCGGCGGCGATGATTCCGATGAAGGCTGTCTTTTTCATGGCTGCTTCTCTCGTTTCGCTTTCCCTTATGCCGGCTACCATGGTGACGTTACGTCACCTTGGCTAGTCTCCCGGAAAAATGAGCCTTCTCCGGAAGGCTTGCTAGGTTGAAACCCGAATGCTTGGGGCGCTCAGAGTATGCGTTTTTGCTGGCCTTTTTCTGGTAGTAGCGCTAGCCGGGGTCCGTGCGCAGGAAGGGCCAGCGGCTGCAGAGATGCAGGACGAGGCCCCGACACTGCCCGTCTTGGTGATGCTGATCGGAGGCGGGGCCCGATCTAGAAACATTGACCTCGACGTGGGCGACGACGCGGGCGGGACCGCGCAGGGAACCTTGGATACGGGGGCCTACTTCGACTTTGGCTGGCATCTCCTGATCAGGCCGGCGGCCCGACGGTCACCCAGACCCAGCATCCAAGCAATCGCCGTTCAAATCGACGGGGGTTCAGGTATCGGTCTCGAGGTCGAGCCCGAGGGAACCGGGATCTCGCTGCAGACCAACACATGGCGGCTGCTCGGACAGTTCGGCTACCTCTATCCGATCGACCGGTTGCAGGTGGGCGGGCTCGTCGGTGTCGGCGTCGATGTGCTCAGCATCGATCTGAACTCGGTGCTCCCGTCGTCTAGGATCGTGTATGTCCGACTGGGCCCGGCCATGGCTTATGACATCGTGCCGAGCTTCTTTGGCTTCCGCGCCGACTTCGGCCTCCGTGTTCCGTTCGCTTTCGGCGGCCTCGAAGATGCGTACGGAAGTGACAGCTCGGGAGTCGGTCTCGATGCGGCCGTCACCTTCGACGGCAGGCTGAAAGCGGGATTCACCTACGCGTTCCGCTTCATCTGGGAGTACTACAACTTGCGCTTCACGGGCTCCAACATGAACGTCCCCGCAATGGGCAACGGCGCCAAAGGCACCGACCACGCGATCACCTTTCAGCTTCTATTTGGCTGGTCCTTGTAGCCGTCGGGTGAGGTGTCCTCCGCTGATCGGGGCGCTGCGGACCGGTCATGGAGATCGTGGACCTCGCCCATGACGCACGAGCCGTCGAAATGGACTCCTTTGTCGAGGAAAAGTACCTGCGTCCGAATGTCTCCGCGCACCAGCGCCGGCGCGTGGAGCTCCACCAGCTCGGTCGCGTGGATATCGCCTTCGACCTTGCCGCCGCACACAATCAGCGTGTGAACTCGAATGACGCCCCTGACCGTCGCTTCCTCACCGATGACCAAGACCCCCTCGCTGAGAACCTCACCCTCGAAGTCGCCATCGATCCGCGCTCGGCCGTCGAAAAAGAGCTTCCCTTCGTACCGGGTTCCAGCACCGAGAAGCGCGTGGATGACGGGTTCGTTGTCCTGCATCGCAGGGCTGAGGGTAGAAAGGCTAGGCGGGGGGGTCAATCGAGCGCGCTCCGGGGCTTGCCAGGCATCCGCATGACCCTACTTCGTTGGGGCTGGCGTCGTTGACCGCCCTCAGGGGCCGTGCTAGGTCGCGCTCGCTTTAGCGGCGGGATAGACCGCCAGCCGACACCCTTTCAGAGAACCGGAAAGAACATGGCAGAGCTTCAGAACGGGCGTGTTACTCAAGTTATTGGTCCAGTCGTGGATGTGGCCTTCCCTCAAGGAAGCCTCCCAGCGATTCTCACTGCGCTTCGGATTAGCAACCCGGGGATCAGCGAGAAGGATTGGAACCTCACCCTCGAGGTTGCGCAGCACCTCGGTGAGAACACGGTGCGTGCCATCGCGATGGATTCCACCGATGGCTTGATCCGCGGGATGGCGGTCAAGAACACCGACGGTCCGATCTCGATGCCCGTCGGCAAGGAGTGCCTCGGCCGAATCTTGAACGTCATCGGCGAGCCGGTCGACGAGCGAGGGCCGGTCAATGCGACCAAGTTCGCGCCGATTCACAGAGACCCTCCGGCGTTCGTCGACCAGAGCACCGAGGTCGAAATCTTCGAGACGGGTATCAAGGTAATCGACCTTCTCGCTCCGTACCGAAAGGGCGGCAAGATTGGTCTATTCGGGGGTGCTGGCGTCGGCAAGACGGTTCTCATCATGGAGCTGATCAACAACGTCGCGAAGGCACACGGTGGCGTGTCCTGCTTCGCGGGCGTCGGTGAACGTACTCGTGAAGGTAACGACCTGCTGCTCGAGATGAGCGAGTCGAAGCTCGACACGGGCGAGACCGTTCTCTCGAAGACAGCACTCATCTACGGCCAGATGAACGAGCCGCCCGGTGCGCGTGCGCGCGTCGCCTTGAGCGCGCTGACGGTTGCAGAGTACTTCCGTGACGACGAGGGTCAGGACGTTCTTCTCTTCGTCGACAACATCTTCCGCTTCACGCAGGCGGGCTCCGAGGTGTCGGCGCTTCTTGGCCGCATTCCTTCCGCCGTTGGTTATCAGCCGACGCTGGCTACCGAGATGGGCGAGCTCCAGGAACGCATCACCTCGACCAACAAGGGCTCGATCACCTCGGTTCAGGCGATTTACGTTCCTGCCGATGACTTGACCGACCCTGCACCAGCGACGACCTTCGCTCACTTGGATGCGACGACCGTGTTGTCGCGTTCGATTGCAGAGCTCGGCATCTACCCGGCCGTCGACCCGCTCGACTCGAGCTCGACCATGCTCGACCCCAACGTCATCGGCGAGCGTCACTACCGCGTCGCCCGGGGCGTGCAGGAGACCTTGCAGAAGTACAAGGACCTCCAGGATATCATCGCGATTCTGGGTATGGACGAGCTGAGCGAAGATGACCGCATGGCCGTGGACCGTGCGCGTAAGATTCAAAAATTCCTTTCGCAGCCGTTCTTCGTCGCGGAGCAGTTCACCGGCCTCAAAGGTGCGTACGTTCCTCTCGAGGAGAGCGTTGCTGGCTTCGAGGAAATCCTCGACGGCAAGCTCGACCACGTTCCCGAGCAGGACTTCTACCTCAAGGGCAACATCGAAGCGGTCAAAGAAGCCTACGCCAAGCGCTCCAAGGGCTGAACCATGGCTAACTCGGAACACCTGCAACTCGACGTCGTCACACCGAGCGGCTCCGCACTTTCGATACGGGTCGATTCGGTTCAGGCGCCAAGCGTCGTGGGCGAGTTCGGCGTGCTTCCGAACCACCTTCCACTTCTGGCTGCGCTCAAGTGTGGCCTTCTGGTCTGGGAGGTCGAAGGCAAGCGGAACATCGCAGCGATTGGACCCGGCTTCGTTGAAGGCGGACCCGACAAAGTGCTCCTGCTGACCGATCTCTTCGCGTCGCCGGAAGAAATCAAGCCCGACACGGTACGTGCAGAGCTTGCGAAAGCAGAAGAGGCGCTCAAAGCCTTCGACGAGCTGTACGAAGGCCCGGAATACAGCGAGCTGCAGCGCGACGTCGACTGGGCGCACGCGCGACT
>JAFDAJ010000064.1 GCA_019313915.1 Deltaproteobacteria bacterium | reverse complement strand
TGAATTGCACCCGCGAAAAGAAGCTCACCAACATTCGCGCCGCGGGCAAAGACGAGAACGTCGTCCTAACGCCGCACAAGGAGCTGACGATCGAGAACGCGCTCGATTGGATCGACCAGGACGAGCTCGTCGAAGTCACGCCGGATGCGGTCCGGGTCCGCAAGGCGATCCTGCAGTGCAACCTGCGCCCAAAGCGTGAAGCCCCTAAGAAGGGCTAACCTTTCGGGGTCGCGAACGCGGCGATTACGAAGGACGTCAGTCGCACGGCCTAGGGGCAGGCCCCAGCGCCGTGACGACCGCTGGCAGTTGGTTGTGCTTAGGGGAAAATCCGCCGCAGACTCCCACGCACGGAGGAGAATCCAACCGCCTCGGCCGACCCGACACACCGCTCCGATGCCGGCGACTGATGTCCATCACCCCCTAGAACGTGCAATGGCCGTGCCAGGGATCGCCGTCGAAAAGCCCTGCATATTCGCGGCAGGCGAAGAATCTTCGCTTCGAGGCGAATCGCCGCAGCGATTGCGCAGATTGCCCGGTGGGTCGGTGCCGGTTCATGATGAGTGGGTTGTGACGAGGTCAGCAGGCAAAGGCGGTAAGGATGGCGGCCAGAGGGGCGGCGGCGGACGCACCTCCAAAAAGGATCGGGAGGCTCTTCAACGAGCCTTCGCAGACGTGAAACCACTGGGGGCAAAGACGCAAAAACGTGTCATGCCACCGCCGGAAAACCCGCCCGCGCGCCCGGCGGCACCTGGCCAAGCACCGCGCCTGCCGGAGGAACCGCTCATCGTGGAGCGTGAGGGCAACGGCATCGTCCTCGGGAAGCGGCGCTCCGCACACTCCAGCATTCTCGACAGCCTGGAAGACCCGCGACTCGAGGTCGAAGCGGAGTGCGATCTGCACGGTCACACCGTCCGAGAGGCCGAACGCGAGGTGCTCCGCTTCGTTCGCAACTGCCAGCAGAACGGCAAACGGTGGGTCCTGCTCATTGTCGGCAAGGGACTACACAGCCCAGGCGGCAAGGGAACCTTGAAGAGCGCGATAGTCGATGCCCTCAGCAAGCGCCCCCCGGCCCGATTCGTCCTCGCCTTCCGCACCGCCCCCCGCCACCTAGGGGGGACGGGCGCCCTAGTAGCCCGCCTACTCGACGATAAGCGAAAATCTCTCGCAGACTAGTCGCGGGCGGTGTTTGCTTCGCCGATTTGGTCGTTGAGGGTCCAGAAGTCGTATAGGACGCCGAAGAAGAAGAGGCCGCCGGTGAGGAAGTAGATCAGGCCGGTGAGATACTTTCCCATGTAGATTCGATGTATTCCCAACACACCGACGAAGGTGAGCAAGATCCAGGTTATGTTGTAGCTGACGGGTCCCGAGACGTATCGAAGGTCCGCTGAGCGATCGAGCGACGGCATCAGGAGCAGGTCGATCAGCCAGCCGATCCCCACGAGGCCGAGCGTGAGAAACCAAATGGTCCCGGTGATGGGGCGTCCGTAGTAGAAACGGTGCGCTCCCATGAAACCAAAGATCCAGAGCAGATACCCGATGCCGAGATTGTGCGTGTCACCGTTCGCCATAGAGGCTTTCTACGGTGCGCACGGTATGCGGCAAGTCGGCGGACAGCAAGGGGACTGTCCCCTTTTTAGCCCTTGCTGATTTTGCCTTCTTTGTGGGCCTGGTGGCTGCGGCACTTGGGGCAGAACTTTTTGATGTGGAACTTCTCGGGCATGGTGCGCCGATTTTTGTCCGTCACATAGTTGTCTTTGCCGCAGTTTTCGCAGCTGAGCTTGATGAGATCACGCATGAGAATGCCTTGCCTTCTAGGCTGGAAGGGGCGGAGTGTAGCGGGGGTTGCCGCCGGGTCAAATCCCGTCTCGGAGGGCTAGATCTAAAGCCCGGATCCGGTGTAAACCCCGGAAGATGTTCGATACTGACCGCGGCACGGGCACCCCGGCCGAATACATCGCCCGACGGGCGAACACAGTGGGCGAGATGTTCCTGAAGCGCGTGGAGCGCGACGGCGACAAGCCCGCGTTCTACTTCAAGGAGGGCGGCGAGTGGCAACCGGTCGGCTGGAACGCATTCGCTGAACAGGCAGGCGCTATCGCTTCCTATCTGTTGGGGCTCGGGCTGCAGATCCAGGACAAGGTTTGCGTCGTCGGCAGCACCAAGCCCGCGTGGTGCTACTGCGACGTGGGAGGACTTCTCGCGGGCGCCGTCACGCTGGGCGCCTACCCCACTCTGACGCCCAAGCAGCTCGCCTACATCCTCGACCACGCAGACACGAAGGTCGCGTTCGTCGAGGGCATCGAAGAGATCAACAAGATCCTCGCGCGGCGGGACGAGCTCACGAAGCTCGAAAAGGTGATTGTCTGGGACACCACCGGCGCTGAGTCGCTGATGGAAACTCACAATTGGCTCGTCCCGTTCGAACAGGTGCTTCAGACACCGGTGGACCGCGCGGCCATCGAAGCGCGCGTTGCTGCAGTCGACCCGAACAGCACGGCGATCATCGTGTACACCAGCGGCACGACCGGCCCGCCCAAAGGCGCGATGATCTCGCACGACAACATTTTGTCGGTCATGCGCAACCAGGACGAAGCGTTTTCCATCAACGAGGGCGACGTCGGTCTGAGCTTTCTCCCAATGGCTCACGTGGCCGAACGCGTCCTGGCCTTTTACGGGCGCATCAACACGGGCATGGGCACGTACTTCGCATCGAGCATCGCCAAGGTGCTGGAAGAGGTCACCGAGGTGAAGCCGACGCTCTTCGGCAGCGTGCCGCGGATCTTCGAAAAGGCATACGCCAAAATCATGAGCACGGTCGAGCAAGCGCCTCCGACGCGACAACGTATCTTCCGGTGGGCGGAGCGGGTCGGCCGCGAGGCGGTGCAGCATTGGCAGGCGGGCAAGCCCATCCCTTTCGGCTTGAAGCTGAAGTACGGCCTGGCCGACCGCCTCGTGTTTTCCAAGCTGCGCGCGGTATTTGGCGGGCGCGTGCGGTACTTCATCACGGGGGCCGCGCCGATCGCCCCCGAGATCCTCGAGTTCTTTTGGGCCGCGGGTTTTCCGATCTTCGAGATGTACGGAATGACCGAATCGACGGTGATCACGCACGCCAACGTGCCGGGGCACGTCAAGCTGGGCTCGGTCGGCCGCCCACTCAGCATCGTCGAGGACCGCATCGCGGACGACGGCGAGATCTTGATCCGAAGCAAAGTCGTGTTTAAGGGCTACTACAAGAACCCAGAGGCGACCGCGGAAACGATCATCGATGGGTGGCTGCACACCGGCGACATCGGAAAGAAGGACGAGGATGGTTGCGTCCACATTCTCGATCGCAAGAAACACATCATCATCACCGCGGGTGGAAAGAACCTCACGCCGGCGAACATCGAAAACGAGATCAAAGCGTCGGATCCGATGATCAGTCAGGCGCACGCGCATGGCGACAGGCGGAAGTACCTCGTCGCGTTGGTCACCGTGGGCGCCTCCGAGGCGGTGGACTGGGCTCGTCAGCAAGGGACGATCGACGGCGCTACGGCCGACAAGTACATCAAAGAACTGACCGACAACCCTCTGGGACGCTCCGCCGAGCTCCAGACACTCCTGGAACGGGTCTCACAGGACGCCGAAGTGCAGAAGCGCATCGTGTCATCGGTGAAAAGGGCCAATGAAACGCTGTCGCGGGTCGAGACCATCAAGAAGATTCACATCCTCGGCCGCGAGTTCAGCGTGGAGGAAGACGAGCTCACCCCCACGCTCAAGCTCAAACGCAAGAATGTCGAGGCAAAGTTCGCGAAAACGTTCGACCAGCTATACGACGATGAGCGGTTTGGCTTGGTCGTGTTGAGCGCCTAAGCTTGGCGCTCTATGCGTATTGCGCTGACCTGCCTAGTCGCGATGCTCTTCGCATCACCTGCGCTCGCGTTCGAAGGCCAGCTTCGAGCGAGCCTGTCGAGCGAGCAAGGTGTAGCCGCGCGGATTCGAGCCCGATATTCGAAGGCCGGGGACGTCCGCATGGACATCGAATCCAAGGACGCCAACGGTGAGCCAGTGCGCGCCACGACCATCATGCCGGCGAAGGGGAAGCTTTACTATTCGATCGCGCATAATGAGAGGTCCATCGTCGAGGTGCCGTATTCGGCCCTCGCGGCGAGCAGCAATCAGGTCACCGGCTCCGGCGACAACGCCAACCTGGAGATCAAGAAGCTCGGAAAGGAGACCGTTAGTGGGATCGAGACCCGGCACGTCCGCGTGATCGACAAAGACAACCGAGCCGTGATCGACCTCTGGCTCACGCAGAAATATCCGGCCGACCTTTGGACGCGAGCGTTCCGAGGCCGGAATCTCGGCCTCGAGGTGTCCGACGACGAACGCACCAAAGCGATGAAGAGGTACGGCGTTAAGCCCGGTTTTTCGATGAAGATGCGGGTCGAGCAGACCGGTGGCGTTCCGGTGGTGTTCCTGGTCGAGGAGGTCCGGCGGATGCCAGTCCCGCCAGAGGTCTTTTCTCTGCCGGAGGGATACACGCGCATCCAAACCCCGGCACGCGCGCAACCTTGACGGGCCAAGGTGAGCTTGCGATATACAGCCGCAATGGACGGCGATCATGGGGCGCCGGAGGGAGATTTCATGACCAAGCAAATATTTGTGCGCGCGTTAATTCTGATGTCCACGCTGCTCGTGTTGAACGGGTGCAAAGATTCCGAGAGCGCCGCCGATGCGAAGAAGGGCGATCCAGCGCTCGTGCTCGATGCCGGCCAAGAACCGCGTGAGCTGCTGCGTTACAAGCTCGCGCAGGGGACGACAACGACCGCAAACATGGAGTTCGGGATCGCCTCGATGACTTCCACGAGTGGCGGCGCCAAACTCACCGTGACTCCTGGAGTCCGACTACACATCATTTCCGGACCGACCATGGAAGGGAAGCGGGGAAGCACGCGATTCGACGTCCGGATCGTCAAGGCCGAAGCGATCGTCCCCGAGAATCTCCACCCCGCCATGAAACTGGACCTCAACAAGAGCGCATCGGTGCTCAACAACGTCGGTGGTTGGGTCGAGGTAGACGACCGCGGTATCATTCAGAGGACCGAGCTGAACCAAGCGGCCAAGCGGGCCGATGTCCCAGTGCGGCTGCTCGTGATGATCATCAACGCGCGCACATCACTCTCGCGGGTGATTCTTCCGGCCGAGCCCGTCGGGGCTGGCGCTCGCTGGGAAGCGCGCAAGGACATCGTTCTCTACGGGTTCGAAATCAGCCAGGTCGACACCTACACGCTGCTCGAAAAAGTCGGAGACGAGCTCAAGATCAACGTCCAGATTCAGCAGACCGCGCTTCCTCAGACCTTGACGTTCGAGGAAGAGGGCGTCGAGCTATCCATCGAGTCGTTCAAGATGAACGCGACGGGTGAAGTGATTGCCAACCTCAACGCGCTCGAGACCAATGCCTCAGCAAGTGGTGAGTCGGTCGGTGTGATCAACGTCAAGACCGTCGATGGCACCGAGAGGGTCGAGATCGATCGCGCCTTCCAGGTTCGGATGACCGTCACATACGATCTCGCGGAGACCGAAGCCGCGGCCGTGGAGGCCCTCGAAGGAGCAGAGGCCACCCGAGCGGCCGAGGCTGAAGCCGCCGAGGAGCTCGACAAGGCTCAGGAATAAAACGTCCCCGGCCAGAGCGTAGCCACGACGGCACGTTGGGCCCGCTCCCGTTTCCAGTAATCGGATTCGGGGTCGAGCTCGACGCTGTCGTCGATTAGTTTCTGGAGTCTTGCCTCGACGCCGCCGGCGAATTCAGCGTCTTCCACGACTATATTGGCCTCACTCTCCCAAAAGCTCGCCGTCGCATCGAGGTTGGCCGACCCAATACTGGTCACTAGCCCATCGACCGACACGAGCTTGGCGTGCACGTACGGTCGGATGCGGCCGCCACGCGCCACGATCATGGGAGAAGGCGGCGGGACGAACTCGTACATCCGAACGCCGGCCAGAAGCAGTGGCTCCAACTTCCCCTTCACCATGTACTCAAAGAGCGTGCGGTGGAGGGGAGCCGGGAAGAATGTGCCATCGTCGCGCCGGGCAGTCGCGCTACCGGTCAGAAGCTTGACGCTAACGTCTCGGGCCAAGAGCCGGTAGATCGCGCGCTCGAGCGCGGGGACGAACGGAAAATCATTGACGATGTAGACGTGGTCTTCCGCGACGTCGAACATCGCCTCGTACATCGCGAGGCCGTTGGTTTCGGCGAGACCGCGATGCACCACCAAACGGCCGGCAGCAGAACCAGCCCGCTCGAGCTCCGGCAGAACATCCTCCTGCCGGGGAATCGTCGCCCCCCCTTGCCGAGCCCAGGTGTGCATGAAGGTCTCCTGAACCTCCCGAACGAGCGGCCCGGACACCTCGACGTGCGCGTCGAGCCAGGGGATCGACTCGTGACGCGTATTGTCGTGCACGGGCACTTCGTCGAAGCCTGAGAAGTATTCGTCGCTCGCATTGCGCCCGGACACGAACGCCCTGTGGCCGTCGATGATCACGAGCTTGCGGTGGTCTCGCTTCTTCAAGCTGGATATGTCCACCTGCTTGCGAAGCTCGATCGGGTTGACCGCGAGAACCTCGACGTTGGCTTCCTCTCGCAGCGATGAGATCAGTGGATTGACGCGGCCGAGGACTTCTTCGTCCGAGTAGAGCGCGTCGACCATGAACCGGACTTTCACGCCGGCTCGTGCGCGCTGAATGAGCTTGACGATTAGGTGCTCGGCGAAGTTACTCGGGCGGACGATGTAAACCTGCATGTGGATCGTCGAGGCAGCCTGTTCGAAGGCGGCAAAGAGTCGCTCCCTCGCTTTTTCGTTGTCGAGCTCAGCGTGAAACGAGTTGCCCTCGACGAGGCGCGATTCGGTGGTTTGATCGAGGCGCCAGTCGAGCGGACTGCTCGTCGCCCGGTCGCGAAGTAGCTGCGCCGCCTGTCTGATTTCGGCTTCGAAATCCCCTGAGAGCGCCCGATCGAGGGCCGTGGACGGCGCCATCACGATCACCCTCTCGGCGCGGCTCCGCTCCGAGTCTTCGTCGCGCTCGGTCAGGATCGTCGTCACGGGCACACCCTTCGCGCGCAGTCGGCGTATGGCGGTCGACGCGAACATCTCGACGAAATCGACGCCTAGACTCCTCAGCTCTTCCTCCTCGGCGGAATAGACGAGGATCGCGCCCGGCGGCAGCCGCTGATTGAGGACCTCCTCGTGAATGAGGGCGTCGCGATTCTTTTCGTGGATGTCGAAGTAGACGAGCTCGAAGCCCTCGTCGATTAGCACGCGTAGTGCTTCGATCGGCGAGGCGCTCGGCATCGGATCGTCCGACCGCCGCGGAAGAAAAAGCGCCGCGTGCACTAGCACGACTGGCCGGCCGCTCGCGACTTGCAAAAGACGGTGGCCGATCAGGTCCGACACCACCTCGCCCTTGTCGTTGCACACCTTGACGCCAACTCGATGAATGCCCGGCGAGGGAGCGCGGATCATCGTGCGCACTTCCCCACTACTGCCAATCGGGACTTCACCCACCACCACATCGTCGACGTAAAAGCGGACGAGGCTCCCGAGCTTGGCGGACACCCCGACGCTCGCGGAAAGCTCCACGCGTTCCCCTTCGGCCGTGAGCACGTCGCGCTGCACCCCACCTAGGAGCCGCCGAAGACTCGGGTTTCGGACCCAGCGCTCCATCGTCGCTCCGAGCGAACGTGCCGCAGCATCGAGAATTCGCTGCGATTCGGCGCCTGCGATCGTCGCAGCGATTTGCCGGATCCGTTCGCCCAGGTCGCGAGGTGCCTCTTCGTCGGTCACGGCGGGCAGTATAGGACGCTTAGGCGCCTTCGTCGGTGAGCACAGCCAGGTAGGGCAGATTCCGAAATTTCTGCGCGTAGTCCAGGCCGTAGCCGACGATAAACACGTCCTCGACGGTGAAGCCCAGGTAGTCGATTTCGACGGGCACACGGGTGCGCGCGGGTTTGTGGAGCAAGGAGGCGAGCTTGAGTGACGCAGGCTGACGGGTGACCAAGTTCTCGTAGAGATAGGAAACCGTGAGACCCGTATCGACGATGTCCTCGACCAGAATCACATGCTTGCCCTCGATGGAACTGCTCAAGTCGGTGGTGATCTGCACCACACCACTGCTCTCCTCCTGGTCGCCATAGCTACGCACGCCAAGGAAATCGATCTCCACGTCGAGCTCGATATGGCGCACGAGGTCGGCTGCGAATACGTAGCTGCCCTTGAGCACCGGAACGATGACGAGGTCCTTGCCCAAGAAGTCGTTCGTGATCGTGCGACCCAGCTCGGCGACCCTGGCGGCGATCGTGCCCGCGTCGATCAAAGGCTTCATTGGCATGGCGGCCTACTCAGTTCGCAGAGAATACGATGGGAAACTTCGCGGGGCCACCTTCGGCAGAGGCCGGGAAGCGCCACCGTCGTACCGAAGCTTCGACGCATTCCGCAAGGCCACCCGGAGCACTACCCGCCGCGTCGACAGCCTTGACGCGCCCCGAGGCGGCGACCGTCACCGTCAGGTCCAGGCGGACTGACGGCGGTGATTGCTGCCCGCGAATCGATCGCTCATAACAGCGCTGCAGGCGGGGCTTGTTTGTCGTCACCGTGGCGCGAACCCCATCCCCATCGAGCGGCGGATTCTTACTCTGCGTGCTGCCGGACTTCTCGACGTCAATCTTGGCCGGCGCTGTGTCGGCGCTCGATCCGAAGTCGTCGAGAAGCTTCTGATCTGCGGCACTCATCGAATCGCCTTTCGGAGCGGCCGCGACGGTCTTCTTTTTGCGAGGGCTACGCCGGACTCTCGGTTTGCGCGGTGGCGCGGGTGCCATCGTCGGACCATCGTCGGCTGGGTTCAGCGGTTCAACGAATGGCACAGCTTGTGCTGCTTCGGCGTCGTCACCTTCTACAACTTCACCGTCTACATTTTCGCCATCGACAGCTTGGCCTTGCACGAGCTCACCCTCGACGGCCTCGCCTGCTGTGGCGGCTTCGACCTCGCTACCATCGAGGGACTGCTCCCCGTCCCCGACCGCAACCGCGACCGCGACCTCATCGGCTGCGCTCAGCTCGACCGCAACCTGTGGCCGCTCAATCGGCGGCGGCGCGACGGCGGCGGAATCGCGGTTACCGAGCAGATCGGTCAGCAGCGAATCACCGAATCGCTCGAATGCAACAAAAGCAGCGACCCCGGAAAAGATGGCTACCGCGATGATCACCGCCCACACACCCAGCGAAAGTCGGCTGGATGGTTCCGCAATTGCTACGGCGGCCTGCGGCGGAACGGAAGGAACCGAAACCATCTCATCGGGTTCGGCGCGTAGGCCCGAGAACGACCCGAGCTGGGGCGATGATTGGAACACGCCCGCCGGACCGAGCGACCCGGGCGGCTGCGACATCTCCCTGAGCGTGTCTGGCAAGTCCGTCTCCGGCTGAAGCGCATCAGCGAGTGGCGCGAATTCGACGGACGAATCCTGCTGCAGGCCCGCCGCACCAGGCGGCGACGAAAACGGCGCGGCCGGTTGTGCAGGCTCGTCCATCGACGTGCGCGAGTCGACAAACGGGGGCATCGACGAGAACGATGTCCGCGACGGCGGACCAGAATGGCGGCGCTCGTGCAACAAGGCCATGAGCTCCGCAACGGTGGCGAGTGGACGCCATTCGTCAAACCCTTCGCGCCACACCAACGTGTACTCACTCACCGCACTGGCATCGATCTTGTGCGCCAGCTCCTCGAGTCGAATGGGACCGACGGGAACGTCGTTGATCGAGACGTGCCACTCCGGCACTTCTCCGGCGCCGGCAATCGGCGGACCCACCACTGGAACGGGAGGTGCCAAGCCAGGGTGCTGACCTACGAGCGCGCTGCTCTCAGCAGCCGGCGCGGAGGACAACCTCCGTGACGCGGCTGACGGGCGGCGCGGTGGCATGGACGACGGGCGTCGACGAAGTGGTAAAGATGAACGACGCGCGCGCGCCGTGGGCGCCTCATGTCCGAACGACGATGCGGGTTCCGACTTGCGCACGACTTCATTGAAGCCGTACGCAGAGCCCGCCGGCACCGTGACATCCGGATCGCCTTTGCGGCCGTCGATCAGGATCCTGTGATCGCATTTGCGGCACGGAAAACGCACGACACGTCCCCGAACTTTCTCGTCGGAGATCTTGTACTTGGTGTGGCAGCTATCGCACTCGAATCTCATCGGCTTCATCACTTGTGGGCAAGCACACTCACTTGCACCGTTTCCAGCTTGGCATCGACACGATCGTAGCGCGAATTGGTGTACTTATTCAATAAGAACGCAAATTTTCACATACCTGAAAGCACGTAGTAGCGGGCCTGGATGTCGTCGTAGAGCAACACGAGCCTATTTTCGCCGATCCGGCGGCTCCAGCGCTGGTCCTCTTCATCGTAGGCGATTCGGAAGCTCGCGCTGTAGCGGTACGCGATCAGGACACGGTCCATTTCCCGAGTAACGGAGCGATATTTGATCTCGTAGCGGACGTCGGTGACCCGTTCTCGCCAGCGGCCGAGCTTCTTCTGAAGCTCGCGATAGTCGAGGTCGTCATCACCCGAAGGGGTGCCATTGTCGTCCAGATACTGAGGGTGCGCCATCGCCAGCAGGGCCCCGATATCCCGTGACTCCACGGCATCGCGATAGTTCTCCATGAAGGTGATCACCGCCCGATTGTGGGGAGTGTCCGCCACGGTGGTGTTCGGGATGTTCTTCTGGCAGCCGGAAACCGCAAGAATAGACCCACACAACACCACGGCGGTTAGGGCTCTTCGCATACAGCACATCACGGGATCAACGCTCCTCTTTGCCACGACATTCCGGATTATCCATCAGCGGCTACTGAATCCCATAATCTTTGATTTTGTAAAGGAGAGCGCGGTGGCTGATCTCGAGGAGCTTGGAGGCGGCAGTCCGGTTGCCCCCGGTCTTCTCGAGGGCCCTTTGAATCAGCGTTTCCTCCATAAATCGGGCGGTTTTCTTGATGGAGAGCTCCCCGGTCGAGAGGCTGGCGGCGACCGGATCGGCGGGCTCACGCATCCGCTCCGGGAGATCGCCCACCGTGATCACGTCCCCTTCTGTAAGAACGACAGCGCGCTCGATGGTGTTCTCCAACTCGCGCACATTACCGGGCCACGGATAGTTGAGGAGAAGCTTGCGGGCGTGCGAGTCGAGCTCACGGATCTTCGTGCCCAGCCGTCCGTTGTTTCGCTCGATGAAGTGCTCGACGAGCATCATGATGTCGTCGCGCCGCTCACGTAGCGGTGGGACGTTGATCTGCAGCACGTTCAGTCGATAGTACAGGTCTTCGCGAAAGCGCTTCTCATCCACCTCGCGTCGGAGGTCGCGAACCGTCGCTGCAACCACACGCACGTCAACCTCTTGGTCGCGGGTCGCGCCAAGCGGTCGGATGGATCCCTCCTGCAGGACGCGAAGCAACTTCACCTGCAACGACAGCGGAAGCTCGCCGATCTCGTCGAGGAAGAGCGTGCCTTGATGCGCCTCGGCAAACAGCCCTTTCTTGTCGGCGTGGGCATCCGTAAAAGCCCCTCTTTTGTGGCCGAACAGCTCACTCTCGAGAAGCGTCTCCGGGATCGCCCCGCAGTTGATCGGGATGAACGGTTTGTCCTTGCGCGAGCTGCCGGAATGAAGAGCGCGCGCGACGAGCTCCTTGCCCGTGCCACTCTCGCCCTGAATCAAGACGGTCGTTTTGTAGTCGGCAACCTTGCCGAGCGTCGAGAAGACTTTGCTGATCGCCTCGCTCTTGCCGAGGATGCCGTGAAAGGTCTGTTCTTTGCGCATGGCCTGCTTGAGGGCCCTGTTCTCACGGCGAAGCGATTCGCGCTCCTCGGCCTTGGTGAGCGCGATCAACACTTCATCTTGTTTGAAGGGCTTCGAGATGTAGTCGTAGGCACCCGCCTTCATGGCTTCGATCGCGAGGTCCACCGAGCCGTACGCGCTCATCAAGATGACGGTCGCAAGCGATGAGCGCGCCTTGAGCTCCGCGCACAGCTCGAGCCCCGTCATGCCGCTCATCCGAACGTCAGCGAGAACGAAGTCGGGGTCGAAGCGCTCGAGTTGCTCCAGCGCGGTCTCGGCGCTTTCGGCTGCTTCAACTTGGTAGTTGTGCTTCTTGAGCAGCGTGCGGAGCACGACCCGGATGTTTTCTTCGTCGTCGACGACCAGCACACGGCGCATTGAAGTAACCCTATACTTTCTGCATAGCAGAAGACCAGGGATGAAAAAAATTCATGATTTTAGGCCGATTAGGACGAGGCCTGCTGTAAAGTTCTCGCTCGATTGGCCTTAATGCGCCCTAGTGGGTATGATTTCGCTGTCGGGTAGGGGGAGATGACATGAAGATCCGCTTTGCTTTTGCTCATCGCGACCGTTAGCAGTTGTACGCAACGGGATTTGAACGCGCTCAATCCATGCACGATCAACGGCGTCGTGCAGAACGTGCCGGTCAACCCACAGCGCGCGCTGGACCTCTTGATCGTCATCGACGACTCGGCTTCGATGCGCGACGAGCAAGCAAAGCTTGCCGAGCAGGTGCCGCGACTCGTGAACCTGTTGCTCACCGGTGGCCAGGCGGACCCGGGCGCGGTTGGCGAGTTCCCAGCGATTGAAAGCCTGCACGTCGGCATCATCACGCCGGACCTCGGACACTCGACGGTTCCCGCACACGAGTTCACCGCGGGCTCGACGCCTGAAGCCGACTTCAACCCGACCTCGGTGTGCATGGCCAACAACGGGAACGGCAAAGCCGGGTTCATGCAGGTCACAGGATTTAGTGGGGAGCCTCGCGTGATGTGCGACGCAATAACGCCACCTCAGGACACGCTCTACCTCAACCATCCGGAGCCAGGCTTTGACGCGACAGACTTGGTCGCCGACGTCGAGTGCGTCACGGGACAAGGAGCCGACCCCAACATGTGGGGTTGCGGGTTCGAGCAGCAACTCGAGAGCATTCTCGCGTCTGACCGCAATACGGCGAATGGCGGATTCAACCGCGACGGCGCATTGCTCGCAGTCATTCTGATCACGGACGAGGACGATTGCTCGACGACGGACCCTCGAGTGTTCGATATCGAGGCGCGCGCGAGCAACCCCTTCCAGGGGCCGTTCAACTCGATGGACTTGGTACAGTTCAACCTTCGGTGCTCGGCACACAGCCAGGCGCTGCAACAGATCCAGCGCTACGTCGACGGAGTCGCGGCCCTCAAGGTCGATCCGAGCCAGGTCGTCTTCGCTGCAATCACGGGGATTCCGGAGGACAGCGCGCTCGACCGCGAGAACTTCAACTCCGACGAAGAGCGATACGCGGGGATTCTCGCGCACGCCAACATGGAAGAAATCGCAGATCCGGCTCGCAAGGTGGACCAGCCCGATCAGCAGCTCGCGCCGGCCTGCACATCGACGGACGAGTTCGATCAGGAGAGCCTCGCGTTTCCCGCCCGTCGCATCGTCGAAACCATGCAGGGCCTCGCTGCGGGCAACACCGGAGTGGGCACCGTCGTCGAGTCGATTTGCGCAGACGACTACGCGCCGGCACTCAACGCAATCGTCGACCGCATCGCCGCAGCGCTGCGCCAGCTTTGCTTGCCCCGACCGCTCAACCGCAACTCGCAGGACTTGGTGGGCTGCGAGGTGCGTGAGGTGCAGCCCGAGGGTAGCACTTGCGCGACCGCAGGCCGCGGTCGAGAGGAAGAGCCTGTGGGCACCGAAAACGTGGGCACCGATGATGACCCAGACATGCGTGAGGTATGCCGCATCACGCAGCTTCCAAGTGACCCCGCGGTCGGTGTGCCGGATGGCCTTGGATGGTTCTACGACGACTTCACGCCGGAGACGGTTTCCGCATGCACGTTCAATCCCGAACAGCAGCGCGTGAGCTTCACAGACGGCGCTGCACCTACAACGGGCGCACGCATTCGCTTCGAGTGCTTGCAGACCGCACCGCCGACAACCCAGGACATAGGCTGGCCGTGCAACGACGGGGACGAGGGCGAGGCTGACACGATCTGCAACCCCGATCCGGAGAACTGTCTCGCAGAGGAGTCGCTCGAGGAATGCGAGACGCGCATCCTCAAGGAGCGCTACGACCGCGACAACCTGAAGCTAACCTGCAACCCAGGCTCGAACACCTGCCAGCTAACCTGCCAAAGCAACGTCGAATGCCCAGGCGGCTTCGCCTGCTTCGACGCCAGCGGCGACGGCAAGAGCTACTGCGTCAACCCAACCTGCAACCTCAACTAGTCGCGAGTCAGTTCCGGGGTCAGTCGACGGCGGGTTTGAAGAGACGGAGGAAGCTGACGAGGTCTAGGGCGCTTCCGGTGAACTTTACGTCGCCGGAGGCGAACGCCTTGATTGGGTTTCGTAGGCCGAGGACGAGCTCGCGCCAGACAGCCGAGTCGGCGGTGATGGTGAGCTGCGGGTTCTCTGGGAAGCTCTCTTGGAACTCGGCGACGCCGCGCCGGATGTGGATGCCGTAGCCTTCGTCTACGTCGGGGAATCGGAAGCCGACGAGCATGTCCTTGTCGGCGCTCCTTTCGTAGATGAGGTTGGCTGGCATCGCGGCCACGAACCGGCCGATGGGGACCGTGCTCACAAAGGAAAGTGCGTTCTCCGGTCGGGTGTCGTCGCGGATCTCGACCGTGCCTTCTAGCTCCAGCGCTTGCGTGATGTAGTAGTTGCGAGCGTTGGCGTTAATCTGTCGTTGACCGAGCGCGCGAAGGGCGTCGGCTTTGATCTGCTTGGCGTTGGCAGAGCTTGGGTCGAGCTGAATCAAGTGCGTCGCGAGCTCGGCTGCCCACTCGTACTGTTCCTTTTTGAGTGCTTCACGCGCAGCGCGTTGCAAGCCCTCCGCGCCGCCGGCAAGAGACGCCATTCCCGAGGCTCGCTCATCCGGGTTGGCGGGCTCGAGCCCGGCCGCGTCACCGTCGAACCATCCGAGGTAGCCATTGAAGATGCCACGCACGGACCACTCCACCTTTCCGTAGTACTCCTGCAGAAAGGGGTGCTCCGCCAGGTGCGGCGGTAGCTTGACGACCTCGACCAGCTCGTCGGGGGTGAGGCCTTGGTTGATGCCGCGAATCGTCTGGTCGTGGACGAACTGAATGGCATCGCGATACGCCGTGAGCGTTTCGTACACCTCGTCTTGCCCCGAGATCGAGCGCGTGTGGCTCGGCACGAGATGCGTCGGCCGCAGTGCGCGCATCTTGTCGATGCTGTACGCCCAGGCAAGAACATCCCGATAGAGCGTTCCGCGGATGGAGTAGAGGTTGGGGAAGGCCTTGTAGATGTTGTCTCCTGGCAGCAAGACTCCGCGCTCCGGAAGCCAGACGAAGAGCTGGTCATTCGTCTCGCCTGGCGCGTGCACCAGGTGAACCTTCACGCCGCAGATTTCCGTTTCAAGCTCGTCCGAGAAAGTCTTGTTCGGACGAATGAGCCCGAGTGTCATGTTCGGATCCAGCGTCTCCACGAACGGACCGAGCCCGACGTTCTCCATCTGATCTGGACCCAGGTCGCGAAGGTAGCTCCCGAACATGCGCGCGCTTCGCTTTCGGAGCACCGGCCGAAGGACGTTCGCGAATCGGTTGATGTAGTAGTTCGTGGTGTCGTGCGCGTAGACGTCGACCTTGCCGTCTGGCGCGAACGCGAGCCCTCCCATCACATGATCGGCATGGTTGTGCGTGTAGATCAACGCCTCGATGGGCTTCTGCGTGATCTTGTCGAACTCCGCCTTTACTTCCTTGGCGGTTTCCATCGAGCCCATGACATCGACGATGAACACGCATTCATCACCCTCGACCATGATCGAGTTGGCGATGCCGAATCCCACCGCCTGGTAAACGCCGTCCGTGACGTTGTACACATTGCGCCGGAACTCATCGTTCAAGAGTTCGAGGGCGGAGCTCACGTCGCTTTCGACAACGACCGACGCCGGTTCGATCTTCTGCGGCTGTTGACAAGCGACGAGCAGGCACGTCGACGCCACGGCAAGTGTTCGGAACAACATGTCCGCTATGGTGCCATGTATTAGGCCAAATCGTGGCCTCCGCCCGCCTGGGCCGGCTGTCGGACGGAGGAATCGATCAACGGATCGTTTTCCGCAGGTGAGCCGAGCACCCTTCCGTGTCATCGTGGCCGCTCCCGCGATGAATGAGACCAAGCGACTAAATCCTGGGCAGGCGCTGCGTTTGCTGCGGCAAGGGCTCGGCGGCCGGATTTCGATTCCCCTCTCGGTGATACGCGGGCGGCTTGCGGAGATGTCCGAAAAGGTCGCACTCGAGATCGAGCCGGTAAGCCCCGGTCTCCGAGTCCAAGGCGAGGCGCACGCGCTCGGTGCACCGATCAGCTTCGCGGCGCGCATCGACGCCGACGGCGTTCACATCGAAGGCGAGCGGCGTACGATCCGAATCCGCCTGAGCGAGGTGGAGCTCTCGACTAGCGAAGACGCTCCCGGCCCGCTCGCCGATGCGATTCGCAATGGGATGATCGACACCAACAACCCGGCCACCTTGATCGGGAACATGATCTCGCTGCCCGACATGATCGTGGAGGCGAAGGGTCAGGACATCGTCCTCGATCTGATGCGTGTGCCGGCTATTCAACGAGACGAAATGCTGCGCGCCGCAATCGCAGCGGCAACGAGCTACCTGTGTGTCAAAGGCATTCGTGTTTGCGACGACGCAATCGAGCTTCGACTGGGACTGTTGCCTGGCGGACCCAAGGAAGCCGCGCTCAGCACCGCGCGTGCAGCGCTCACTCCGGCCGTTCGCTTCCTGTGGCCGGAAGGAAGAGGGCGATGAGCGCCGTCAAACGATGGAACCCACTTAGTGGAGCCTCTTTCGCGTCACGCGAGCAGGAGTTTCACGAGATCGCGATCCGCGGCGTCGATGGCTACGATAACTTCGGCGACCCGAGCTACCTCGAGGGGCTTCGACGGGTGCTCTATTCGTACGACCACGAAGCGCGTTTGCACCAGGTGGGCAAGCTGACCGCCGTCTATCAAACCGTGGGCTTGCTCGCGAGCAGGCTGCACACCGAACGGTGGTTCGAGATGCAGCCCGATTCGGCCAAGCTCGCAATCGAACGCCCGATCATCATCACCGGGATGGTGCGCACCGGCAGCACCGCCCTCCACTACCTGATGGGCGCAAACCCGGACATGCAGTGCCTCCAATATTGGCTGGCTCTGCACCCGCAACCTCGCCCTCCCCGTCCGAGCTGGGAGGCC
Organism: Deltaproteobacteria bacterium; assembly: GCA_019313915.1. Taxonomy (GTDB): domain Bacteria; phylum Myxococcota_A; class Polyangia; order Polyangiales; family Houyiibacteriaceae; genus SG8-38. Next base: position 9,493 of record JAFDAJ010000064.1, on the reverse strand, counting down.
GCGACCGATTTTCAACACGGACGCATCGAGCTCGACATGATGTATCGGGCGGGCAAGAGCATGCTCGAGTCGATTCATCACATGACTCCCGACGGGCCGGATGAGTCAGGGCGCGTGCTCGCGCAAAACTTCAGCGATGACCGTTTCGAAGTCGTGTCGACGGTGCCGACCTACTCGGACTGGTACATGAATACAATCCACCGCGAGACCTATGCGCGGCACAAACGGATCATGCAGTTGATAGGGTCTTACGATGTGGGCAAGCGCTGGCTCTTCAAATACCCGGTGCACATGCGAAATCTGGACGCGTTGCTCGACGCCTATCCTGACGCCTGCATCATCTGGACGCATCGCGACCCTGCCGATGTGTTGCCTTCGTACGTCAGCCTCTGCGCACACTTTCGGTCGCTTTTCGAGAGGGAGCCCGACCGGCCGCGCATCGCGCTCGAGCAGAAGGAAGCTTGGGCGCGCGCGGTGGAAAATGGGATGCGCCTGCGTAAGGGGCGCGAGCATCAATTTCACGACATCTACTTCAACGACTTCATGGCCGATCCCATCGGCGAAGTAGCCAAGGCGTACGAGTACTTCGACCAGCCTTTCTCCGAGCGTGCCAAGGTCGCGCTGACGGCGTGGCGAAAAGCACACAAACCGGGCGAATTCGGGACGCACAACTACACTCGCGACGATTTCGGGCAGTCCAGGGCGCAGGTGCACGAGCGCTATGCCGCATACTTGGAACAGTTCCCTCGGGTCCTCGAGGAGAGGAAGAAGAAGCGGAGCGCGGCATGATCGAGCGAACTCAGAAAGAACGCGAGCTCATTGCGGACGCCGAGCGGATGTTTCCCACGTCCACCCGCTGCCTCACGTTCGACAAAGATCTCAATTTCTGCGTCGCGAAGGCCAAGGGAAGCCACCTCTGGGATGTGAGCGGGAACGAGTACATCGACTACCTGCTCGGCTCGGGTCCGCACGTACTGGGGCACGCGCACCCCGCCGTGCTCGAGGCGCTGCGGACGATCCCCGAAAACGGAACGTCGTTCTTGATCGTCAACGAGAACGCGGTCGCGCTCGGCAAGAAAATCATCGAGCACGTCCCCTGCGCAGAGATGGTGAGTCTGCACAGCAGCGGAAGCGAGGCGACGTTCTTTGCGTTGCGCTTGGCCCGCGTCTACCGGAAGCGCGACAAGATCCTGAAGTTCGAAGGCGCGTACCACGGGATGCACGACTACGCGATGATGAGCAACCAGTGGACGATGGGCTCGGCGCCATTCCCACAGGCCGTTCCGAACACCCATGGCATCCCGCGTGTGCTGAACGACGAGGTTTTGATCGCGCCGTTCAACGACCTCGGAGCAACCGCCGAGATCATCTCGAAGCACCAGGACGAGCTCGCGGCCGTCATCATCGAGCCGTTGCAGCGCACATTCGAACCCAAGCCAGGCTTTCTCCAGGGCGTGCGCGAGATCACGGCGAACTTCGACATTCCGTTGATCTTCGACGAAGTCGTCACCGGTTTTCGCATGGGACTCGGCGGGGCACAGGAAGTGTACGGTGTGACGCCGGATCTGTGTGCGCTTGGGAAGGCGATCAGCGGCGGCCTTCCGCTCGGCGTTCTTTGCGGCCGCGAAGACATCATGGCGATTGCGAACCCGAAGCGACGCCTGCAAATGCTGCCGTACTCGATGCAAACGGGGACGTTCTCCTCGAACCCCGTCTGCACGAGCGTAGCGCGCGCCGTCATCTCCGAGCTCGAGAAACCCGGGGTCTACGAGCGCCTGGCGGAGGTCGGAACGAGGGTCAGTGCGGGGCTTCGCGATGCGATTGCGCACGCCGGCATCGATGCATGCGTCACGGGCGTCCCAAGCGTATTCGAGATCTCGTTTACCAAAGACGAGCCCTTCGATCATCGCTCGGCCAAAGAATCCGACTTCTACAAGAACATCCGATTCTCCGACCTTCTACTACAACAAGGCGTCTTGAAGGCAGCCGAAAAATTCTTCATTTCGACGGCACACACTGACGAGGACATCGAGCGCACGGTCGCTGCGTTTCATGTCGCCCTCGAACAGCTCGCAAAGGAGCTGTCGTGAAGCAGGTGCTAGTCACGGGGTCGTGCGGAAACATAGGCGCCAACGTCGTCGATCTGCTCGTGCAGCGTGGCTACCAAGTTCGCGGAATCGACCTCGACAACAAGAAGACCCGCGAGACCGCCGCCCGCTGGGGCGACCGGGTCGACATGTGCTTCGGCAGCATTTGCAACGACGCCTTGGTTGCCGATGTCGTGTCCGGTGTGGACCACGTGATTCATCTGGCTGCCATCGTGCCCCCTCTAACCGATGTCGATCAAGCGATGGGCTACGCTGTCAACGTCGTGGCCACTCGCTCGATCATCGCCGCGTGCGAGGCTCAACCGAAGCCACCACGTCTGACCTTCACGTCGACCGCGGCTATCTGGGGACGCAACGACGAGGTCGAGGGGCCGCGGCGCGCGGATGAGGAAATCTCGCCAAGCGACAACTACACGCGCCAGAAGGCAGAGTGCGAGACAATGCTCCGCGGGTCGAGCCTCGACACCGTCATCTTTCGAATCGCGATGACACCGCCGGTCGCCCTCGGCGCGCTCTCCCCGTTCGTCTTCGATATGCATCCAGACATGCGCGTCGAGTTCACGCACCCCGAGGACCAGGCACTTGGCATCGTCAACTCCTTGGTGGTCGACGAGCAGGTCGTCGGCAGGACACTCTGCCTCGGCGGCGGCGCCCAGAACCGCTATCGATACCGGGAGTTCATGAACATGGTCTTCGGCGCGATGGGCGTTCCGCCGCTGCCAAGGTCAGCATTCGGTGACGCGCTGTTTCTAACCGACTGGGTGGACTCCGAGGAATCCCAGGCCATCCTCGACTATCAGCGGCACGATGCAGCATCTTATTTCGAGGAGGTGAGCGCAGAGCTCGGCCCGGCACGCCCTCTGATGAAGCGGATCGGCCCCGCGCTAACCGGCGCACTCTTGGCGCACTCGAGACACCAGGCTGCCGCCGAGGGCAAGCCACCCCGCCTGCCCAACGCCTACCGCGCGATCACGACGATTCGCCGCGCCCTCAAGGCTGCCAAGAGCTACCTCTAGGAGACCACGATGGCAACGAACAACCGCGTGCTGGACGCCGTACTGAAGGAGTTCTCGCTCCCCCACGTCGAGGAGCGGGTCCCGCGCGATGTGTTTTACAAGCTCGGCCTCAAGTTCCCACAGCAGTACGCCATTGCCTGCCGGGACGTCGCCGACTGCGTGCGCCGCGCCGAAGCCCATGGGGCCGGCCCCTTCCTGCACGTCACCATTCCGGCCCCCAACTGGGTCGAACGCGGCACGCTCATCAAGGATTGCAAGCTCGAGGTCGCGCTCGGATACGCCGGCGACCGCCAAGTCGAGTTCCTCGGCCCCGGCCACGGAACCCAGCACTACGCCCGGGAGCTCGTCGATGAAGACGTCGCCTTCCATCACGTGGGCATCTATCAGTACGGTATGGACGAGCTCGCCAAGAACATCACGGGCGCGGGGTACCCCGAGGTCGTCCGAGGCGGCGTCTCCTACGGCAAAGCCCTCTCCTTCGACTTCCGCTACTTCGACTCCCGCGCCGACCTCGGCATCTACTTGGAAGTCCAAGACTTCCGCCTCCTCAACCGAGAAATCAGCATCGAACCCGTCCTACGCAGCTACTCCAAGCTGAAGAAGGCGCTCCCCCTCTAGAGTCATGCCTACATACGAAACACAAATCACAATCGACGCCCCGCGGGCAGCGTGACGTGAAGCCCAACGCACGGCCGGACGGATTTCGTCACCTCGTCCGGGGCCTATTCGTGAAACGACCCTATGCGGATGCCGCAGACCTCAACGGCAAGACCGCAATCGTCACCGGCGCAAGCCCAAGGTCCATCGGATGCGATACCGCCCGCATCCTGGCGTCGTTTGGAGCGACCGTCGTGATCACCACGCGCTCAAGCACCGACGCGGCGGTCGAGAACATCCGCGAACGATTGGATACGCCGGAGGCTCGTACACGAATCGTCGGCCACTCGCTCGACCTCTCCGATCGCAATTCAGTCGAGCGCTTCGCCCACTGGTTCCTCGAAACGCACGGCGATCGACTCGACATCCTCGTCAACAACGCCGGCGTTCACCTCGACCTGATGTCCCAATGGAAAGAGCCCCGGCTCACCGACGATGGCTTCGAGATCCACTGGCGCGTCAATTACTTGGGCACCGCGCACCTCACCCACCTGCTGCTTCCTCTGCTCGAAAAGACCGGCAGGCAAACCGGAGATGCCCGCATCGTCAACGTCGTCTCGCATCTGCTGGTGAAGGGCTCGAACGAGGACCTGTTCGGAAGAACCCGCCCCTACGGCTCCTGGGCGGCGTATGGCAATTCGAAGCTCGCGCTCGCGCACATGAGCACCGAGATCCAACGCCGCACCGCCGAAAGCGCACATCTCCAGGCTTACTACCTGCATCCAGGCTCGGTCTTCACGAAGGTTGCCGACAAGGGGCTCGAAGGAGTCCGCTGGGCCGGCAAGCTCCGCACCACCCTCGCCCCCATCGAAGCCTTCTTCCTCAAGAGCCCCGACGAAGGCGCCCAAACCAGCGTCCACTGTGCCACCCACCCCGACCTCAAAGGCGGCCGCTACTTCGAGAACTGCGCCCCGCTCGATCCTGGGGAAGACGCCCAAGACGCAGAAGTCGCAGCCCGCCTCTGGAAAGAAACCGAGGCGTGGATCACTGGGGACACCGCCCAAGACTGACGTACCCACAGTGACGGACCCCAACCCGGGTCGGGTCGTCGGGTCGTCGCTATCGGCTATTCTCGTGCAGTGAGCGACTTCGACTATGACCAGGTTGTGATCGGCTCGGGGTTCGGCGGCTCCGTCGCGGCGCTGCGCCTGGCTCAGAAAGGCTACGACGTGCTCGTCCTCGAGGCCGGCCCGCGTTTCGATAAAGAGAAGTTGCCCCAAACGAGTTGGGAGACGCGTCGCTATTTCTGGGCGCCCGGCCTCGGGTGCACCGGTCCCCAGCGCGTCGACTTCCTGCGCCACGCGGCGGTGCTCAGCGGCGTGGGCGTGGGCGGCGGAAGCGTCGTGTACGGCAACACCCTCTACTTCCCGCTCGACTCGTTCTTCGATACACCGGTGGTCCAGGCGATGGGTGGACGGGAGGCTCTCGCCCCCTACTTCGACCTGGCCGAGCGCATGATGGGCGTCGTGCCCAACGCGATCATCACGGATACCGATCGCGTGGCAGAAGAGATCGCCAAGGACCTGGGACGCGGTGACACCTTTGGCCCGAGCCCCGTGGGTGTCTTCTTCGGCGATGGTCCTGCGCACGACGAATCCGTCCCGGATCCCTACTTTCACGGAGAGGGCCCCGCGCGCACTGCCTGCAACGGCTGCGGTGGCTGCAACCTAGGCTGCCCCCGAGGATCCAAGAACACCCTGGATCTCAATTATCTCCATCTGGCCGAGGGGCTGGGAGCCCAGGTGCTCCCCGACACGGCGGTGCGACGCATAGTGCCTCTCTCGGTCGACGGTGCCGCGGGCTACCAACTCCACCTGCGCGCGCTGCGGCCACGCCAGGGCGAGTCGCGCGACCGATGCATCCGGACTCGAGGTGTCATCGTGTCCGGGGGCGTTCTCGGTACGCTGCGGCTACTGCTCGAGTCTCGGGATCGGGGCGACCTGCCCAGGCTCTCGCCTCGGCTCGGCCACTCGGTGCGCACCAACTCGGAGACCATCGTCGCCGTACGCGACCGTGATCGAAGCGCCGACCGATCCTATGGCGTGGCGGCGTCCACATCGCTCTGGGTCGACGATCACACGCAGGTCCAGCTGGACCGACAGTCGCCCGGCTCCGATTCGATGGCCTTGCTCATGACCCTGCTCGTGGACGGTGGGGGTGCGCTGCCCCGACCGCTACGTTGGCTCGGCGCGGTGCTGCGCCGCCCCCTGGACCTGTTGCGCCACCTCGATGTGCGCGGCTTCGCCCGGCAGACAGCCATGCTGGTGGTCATGCAGGATCTCGATTCCAGCCTCATCATCTCTCGTCGCCGCAGGTGGTGGGCACCATGGTCCTGGAAGCTCGCCACGCGCCCCGGCCCCGAGGGGGCTGCGCCATCCTGGATCCCCCAGGGAAACTCGTTCGCTCGCAGGCTGGCAAACAAGATGGGGGGCATTGCCCTGGGCTCGGTAACCGAAATGTTCCTGGGCATGCCCGTGACCGCCCACATCCTCGGCGGTTGCGTCGTTGCCCGATCACCTGACGAGGGCGTCGTCGATCAGGAACACCGCGTGTTCGGCTATGAGAACCTACGAATCTGCGATGGCTCGGTCGTGCCCACCAACCTCGCCGTCAATCCGGTGCTCACGATTCTCGCCCTGGCCGAGCGCGCGATGGCCCAGATTCCCCCCAAGGGCGGTGACCGCAAGGCCTTCCGTCCGCTGGCCGCCGACCGGGCCTGGGGCACGGAGGAGCGGCTCCTTCGCGACTGAACCGTGGTAGGGTCGCCCTCGCCATGAAACTGTCTACACAAACGTCTATTGTGTTCCCGAAACCGCGCGAAGAGGTGTTTGATTTCTGCACGGATGACGAGAACACAGCACGCACGCTGCAGCCACTCGGACCGATCGCCGGCGTGGCAAAAGTCGAGATGCACGAAGGTCAGAGTTTGGAGACGGGAGCCCACCGCACGATCACGATGACCGACGGCACGGCGCTAGTAGAGGAGATCCTCGACTACACGCGTCCCACCCGCCATCAGTATCGATGGGTGGGAGGCGTCAAACCGCCGTTCGCTTGGCTGGTCCGGAGCGGCACCGGCTGCTGGGACTTTTCGGAAGTCAGCGAGGGCACCCGCGTTACTTGGAGCTACGTGTTCGAGCTGCGATCGCCGCTGGCATACCCGTTCGCCTTGCCGATCGTCGCTCTATTCAAACGATGGATGGCCCAGGGTCTAGGCGCCATCGCAGCCGAAATGGCGCAGCAACGCGCGGCCTAAGGGACACGCTCCACCTCCGAAACCACCATCATTCTAGAACCTTACCGCGACAACCCGCACCGACCGAGCGCTGACGCCGACACTGGCACTGGCACTGGCACTGGCACTGGCACTGGCACTGGCGGGCGCTGACGGGGGTCTGCGGTTTCGTCAATCGGACGCCCGCAAGTAGGCGAGTTCTCTCAGACTGAGGCTGGCACGCCTCGTGCTCCTTACACGCGCATGCTCGCCACTGCGCACGCCGCGTGCCTCATCGGAATCGAAGCCAATCCTGTTCAAGTCGAGGTGCGCCTCGGCGAGGGTTTGCCGGGGTTCGACATCGTCGGGCTGCCTGAGCGCGGTGTTAAAGAGAGTCGTATCAGGGTGCGCGCCGCCCTGGCGTCGATTGGATTCACGTTTCCGCCGCGGCATCTCGTCCTGAACCTCGCACCGGGCGACATGCCCAAAACCGGCGCGGGGCTAGACCTCGCGATCGCCATGTCAGTCTTGGCGGCGTGCGAGGGCATCTCGGCCGATCAACTGTCGAGCACACTGTTGGTCGGCGAGCTGTCGCTGTCGGGGGAGCTGCGGCCGGTGCGAGGGGTGCTCGCCTTACTGAGGAGCGCGCGGGAGGCAGGTCTTCAAAACGCGATCATCCCGGAGGGGAACCGACACGAAGCCATGCTCGTCGAGGGGGTGTCGGTGCACAGCGCGCCGCACGTCGGTGCAGTCGTTCGTTGGCTGAGCGGAGATGCTCCACTCCCGGACATCGCCACAGAAGCAGCCGCACTGGGCTCGGTTCTGGACAGCGCGCCGGAACGCGATCTAGGCGCGATTCGAGGACAGGAGGCTGCCCGCCGTGCGCTGGAGGTCGCCGCAGCCGGTGGCCACCACATGTTGCTGATCGGCAGCCCCGGTGCAGGGAAGACGATGCTCGCGCGCGCCCTCCCCTCCATCTTGCCGCCGCCCACCGCTGAAGAGGCTCTCGAAATCGCCACAATCGCAAGCTCGGCAGGCCTTCGGTCGCCGCTGATTCTGACCGGCCGGCAGCGACCCTTCCGTGCACCGCACCATACGGCCAGCGCGGTGGCAATCGTCGGAGGCGGCGATCCGATTCGCGCCGGCGAGCTGACCCTTGCCCACCGCGGCGTCCTCTTTCTCGACGAGCTCCCGGAGTTTCGGCGGGACGCGATCGAAACGCTCCGCACCACGATGGAAGAAGGCGAGGTCGTGATCTCGAGAGCCCGCCAGCGTGTGCGTCTTCCCGCCGAGCCGATGGTCGTCGCCGCGATGAACCCCTGCCCCTGCGGCTACCACGGTGACCCGACGCGGTTCTGTCGATGCGGCGCGCTGCAAATCGCGCGGTATCGCGGCCGAGTTTCAGGCCCGCTCCTCGATCGGTTCGATCTTCAAGTCGCCGTGCCGCGAGTCAGTGCGCGCATCATGCGCAAGGCCACGCCGGGAGAGCCATCGAAAGCCGTGCAACGCAGAGTCGAGCAGGCACGGGCACGCCTGATGTCGGCCGGACCGCGCGCGAGCCTCGAGTCGCTCACGAGCAACGTCGCGCAAGAAGCGCTCAGCTTGCTCGAGCTCGGGGTCGAGCGCCTGAAGATGAGCGCCCGTGCCTACATGAAAGCGCTCCGGGTCGCCCACACGATCGCCGCCCTCGCTGAGTCGAGCGAGGTCCTCCCCGCCCACACCGCTGAGGCGTTGCAATACCGAGTCTTGGATCGCGAGCCCGCTTGAGGCTCGCCCGACCGCAAACCCCTACTGACCGACACGACAAAGGAGCAACAGCACATGAAACAACCACTCAAGGCCGTCGATACACTCTTGCAGAGCATTGAAAAACAGTTTGGCAAGGGCGCCATGATGCGGCTCGGCGACCGAAAAGCAGAACGGGTGCCGTGCATCCCGACCGGCTGCCCCTCGCTCGACGAGGCACTCGGCTGCGGCGGCTACCCCAAGGGCCGGGTCGTCGAGGTATTCGGCCCCGAATCGAGTGGCAAGACGACGCTCACCTTGCACGCCATCGCGCAATGCCAGGCCATGGGTGGCGTCGCGGCGTTCATCGACGCGGAGCACGCGCTCGATATCTACTACGCACAAAACCTCGGCGTGAATGCCAAGGAGCTCCTGGTGAGCCAGCCCGATAGCGGGGAGCAGGCGCTCGACATCACGGAGATGTTGGTGCGAAGCGGTGCAGTGGACCTGGTGGTGATCGATTCCGTTGCCGCCTTGGTGCCCCAAGCCGAGCTCGACGGCGACATGGGCGCCTCGCACATGGGCCTTCAAGCCCGCCTCATGAGCCAAGCGCTTCGCAAGCTCGCTGGTACCGCCCATCGCACAGGCACGACGATCGTGTTCATCAACCAGCTCCGCATGAAGATCGGCGTCATGTTCGGCTCCCCCGAAACAACAACGGGCGGCCACGCCCTCAAGTACTACGCCTCCGTCCGCCTCGACATCCGCCGCAT
>JAFDAJ010000198.1 GCA_019313915.1 Deltaproteobacteria bacterium | reverse complement strand
GGAACCTAAACGTAGGCAAGACCCCTCACTTCCCTCGAATTTATTGGGGAAAGCTGCGTCAGCAGACGTCCTGAGAGGTAGTGAAAAGACGCATTCGGGACAGGATGTCCCAGATGCAGGCGCCGTTGTGACGATGTCTGATGTTCGTGCGTGCGCCAGGGCGCTCGTCCAACGTGTCGCCGAAGGTGGGGAGATCCCGATGGCGTCATTGCGCAAGCTTGCCGAGCTCGTGCAGCGCTCGGAGTTGGTTGCCGTTAGCCAACAGCTACTCGACGGGCCGCCTGAGTTTGCGCTCAGGCGGGCGATGGAGCTTGCGGGTTTGGTCTTGGCGGTAGTTGCTACCGATGAGCGCGAGGAAGAAAGGGAGGCGGCCAAGTGATGCGGAACGAGGCAAGGAAGCCGAAGTCCCGCATGATCTCGTTTCGGGTCGATGAGGACTACCTCAGTCGGCTCGATGCTCTGGCGCAGCAAACCAGCTATTCGCGCGCAGAGGTGCTTCGTCGATGCCTCGTCGGGGCTCCGCTCAAGAGCACCGTCGATGCCCAGGCGCTCACCGAGGTTGCGCGGGTGCGCGCCGACCTCAACCGCATCGGAGGCCTCCTCAAGCTCGCCATCCGAGAGGGCGTTTCTGACCCGTCCAGCCACAACAGACTAAACCTCGAGCTTCTTGACTCCATCCTTCAAGTCCGTCGGGCGGTGGAGCGTCTAGCAGGCCGTCGGTGATTGTCCGGCACCAACGTGCATCGGCAAGCAACAAGGGCTTTCGCCACCTTGCCCACTACATTCGGGGTCGAAGCGACAAGCCACGATCAACCTGGTTCCTGGCCGCCAATCTTCCCGGCGTGACCGGGCCCCGCGACCTCGAGCTCGCATGCCGACTCGTCGAGGCCGTGCACGCTCAGAACACCCGCGCGGGCAACAACCGCACGTATCACCTAGTCATCTCCCTTCACCCGGAAGACCGAAGCCTCAACGGGAACGAGCTCAGGCGTGTCGTGGAGGACCTGGTGGAGACCTTGGGCTTTTCCGGGCACCAGTACATTGCCGCCCGTCACAACGACAAAGACCACGAGCACGTTCATGTAGCCATCCACAAGATCCACCCGGAGACCTTTCGGATTCACTCGCCGGCGTGGGATCACCAGAAGCTTTTCACCGGGGGCCGTGTCCTCGAACTAGAGCTCGGACTCACGCCGCTTCGGTCGAGAGTACGCGCTCGTGAGAAAGTCCCGCAGAGGGCGGCGGACCACGAAGCCCACCACGGAATCGACAGCTTTGCTCGCTGGGCCAAAAACCAGCTAGGTCACGCACTTCGAGCCGGGCAGGTGCGGAGCTGGGACGATGTGCACGACGTCTGCGCCAGTCTTGGCGTGGTGCTTCGGCCGCATGGCAACGGCCTCGTCTTCGAGAATGTCGAGCAGGGCGTGCGCGTGAAGGCGTCGTTCGTCGGCCGCGAGCTCAGCAAGCCGCGCCTGTGCCAACGGTTCGGAGCCTTTCAGACAGCGCCCGCGCATCAGCTGGAAGCTGCAAGCACTGCGACCCGGCGATACTCCCCCGCCCCTCCCATCGCGCCGCAGGGCCTGTGGAAGGAATACGAGCAGAGCCTGATCCAAGCTCGTACGCAGCGCCAAGAGGCATGGGACAGCTACCGGCATGCTGCCGCGCGCGAGAGCCAGGAGCTCAAGCAGAAGTATCGCCGTCAGCGGAACGTCATCAACGCCTTACCCGTGTCAGCCCGCGATCGAGGCCAGCTTGTGCGACAACTCGCGCTTCGGCAGACCATGGAAACTCGAGCTCTGAGGCGAAAACTCGCGATCCAACGGAAAGCCATCCAGAAGACCCGGCACCCTGGTACGTGGCGTCATTTCGTCGCCAGTCGCGCCGCGCAGCGAGACGCCCGCGCGATTCGACTTCGAGAGCGACGAGAGCGGGAACGCGGCGGTTCCGAGCAAGAACGGGAGTTGTGAGATGCAAGGAGACGGAGTGGAGACGCAGATGGGCGAGCCAAACCCAGTCTAGCGGTGCGTCGCAAGTCGACATAACGAGCTAGTACCGCGAAATTCGGCGCTCATCGTTATCCCGATGGGCTAAGAGAGGCTTGTGCAGCGACGCGCTCGACCGGTGCGTGCCGGCCTCCCGCCTCTGCGCCGAGTCCGAGTCAGGTCTGCATCCCGAGAGGACACTCGTCCCCATCGACTTCAGCGATCTGTCGCTCGCCGCGCTGGACCAGGCGATCGAAATCGCGGGCGGCGCCGGGACTCACGTGGTCCACGCGATCACCCTTCGCGGTCAGTCACGCTTCAGCTGCCGGCGGAGCGCGTGTTCCCACTTCAGCACGCGCCTGCACTTCCCGGGTTTGGCCGGAGGAGGAGCGTCCGACCGGGTGGCGATGAACTGATAGAGCGGCCGTCGCTGCCGGTACCAGCGGTGCTTCGCGGGTCGATGACCACGGCCCGGCGTTCGGACCCGCAGCGTGGAGAGGAAGTGTCCCGTCTGCTCGTAGGCGCACGCATATCCACCCTCCGCGGCCGCGTCCTTGTTGCGCGGCCCGATGTCGAACACGACGTCCGGGCGAGGCAACGCCTGGGGGTGTCGACGTGACAGGTCGAAGTACCGCCGGACCGACACACGCAGACCCCCGCTGGTCGTGCGGAGGCCCGCCCGGTCCTTGACGCGCATGAGGTGTTGCGTGCTCAGCCCCCGGCGATCGACGACTTCCAACTTGCCGCGGTAGCGCTTTGCGAGGTTGAAGAACACCATCCCGGCCTGGCCGCTCAGCACGACCGCCTCGCCGTTCCGACGGATCAGGTCATCGACGATGCCGGTGAGCTCGCTCAAAAGCAGGATGTCCCGGGCGTGGACGGTGTTCGCCCGCTCGTGCCACGCATAGGTGAGGCCGCCGGCGTGCGACTGGATGGCGTCGTCGACCTGCCACGCCGACCAGATCGGGCGTCCGTACGAGCTCCGCATCGACAGCGTGACGAGGGCCAGCACGTTGATCGCGACGAGGCCGACCAACACGCCGCGCGCGACCAGCGCGCGGCCGGCCGCCAGCGCGCTCAGCACCCTCAGCACGAGGTAGACGAGCAGCGGCGCGACGTGGGCGACGAAACGGCCGTTGATCATCCAATCGCCCCCGGCGGTCACGATGAACCCGAGGTACGCGCCGGCAAGTAGAGGGGGCACCCAGTCACCGAGCGCCGGCGTGGACCGCTTTCGGACCGCGATGGCGAGCGATGCCACGAAGGCAGCGACGAGCACGACGGTGTGAGCCCGATCGAGCTGGGACTGCAGGTACAGGGCCCCGTCGAACACCGTCGCCCAGCTGAGGCTGACCTTGGCCGATACGGTCTGCGGCGCGAGCGCGCCGAAGTAGTGCCAGCGAAAGAGCGCGAGCAGTGCGAAGACCACGGCGTTGAGCAAGAGCAGCTCCGCGCAGCGCCGCAGCGGCCGGCGGAGCACGAGGTCGCGGGCCGTGGTGAGGCGCAGCGTCACGAGGACGACGGCGACGCCCACCAGCGTGCTCGCGCTGACGAGGAAGCTCTCGGGTCGGCACAGGACAAACGCCACCTGCGGGACGATCACGCCCACGGTCCACGGACTCACGTCGTGTTCGAGCGACTTGACGAAGGCGATCGTCACTTCGAGCAGAAGCCACGCGAAGAGCGGCGCGTCGAGCCCGCTGAGCGACCAGTACGCGAACAGCGGGGACGTGCTGGCGAAGAGGAAGAGCAGCGGGGTCGCCTCGAGGCCCGCGACATCGGCGAGCCGCTTCAGGCGAACGACGCAGATGACGAAGCAGGCGATCCCGAGCGCGTACGCCAGCGAGGGGAGCGACCCGCCGGTGGCGACGCGCAGAAGCGCAAGCACGACGGTGTGCAGCAAGCTCGAGCTCTGCTCGACGCGAACCCCGTTGTAGTTCGCGATCTCCCCGTATTCGGCCAGCGACCAGGCCGACCAGTAGGTGATGTAGCAGTCGTCGGAGCCCGTCGAGGAGAAGAGGACGACGGCCAACGCCGCGCCCACGCCAGCGGCGAGCAGCGCAGAGCCCAAGCCACGATGGCGCGCCACGATGGCGCGGATGTTGTCGAGACGCTCGTAACTGGTCGTCATTCCGCTCTCTTAGCCCATCGGGCTCATGCTGAGCGCCGAATTTCGCGGTACTAGTCAGGATGTAGCGACCGACTCCGATCGCAGACCGTAGTTTACGCTGCGAATCGGAGAAGACCGTAGCGCAGAGCCACATACGAAGGGAGCCGGTCATGTCGGAGCATAGCCAAAACAAAGGCCCTCTCCGTGCGCCTCGCCACGCGACATAACATCTAGTACCGCGAAATTCGGCGCTCATCGTTATCCCGATGGGCTAAGAGACCGGCAAACAAGCGCGGTCCGAGCGCTATGTTTGCATCCCGAAGGGCGGGAAACGGCGTGGTCGAGACCGAGCGGATACAGCTATCCAGTTGCTCGAGCCTCCAAGGCGAGCGCGGTCAACAAGCCCAGGCGTCGTCAAGCTCAGGGGGTGCCCGGG
>JAFDAJ010000063.1 GCA_019313915.1 Deltaproteobacteria bacterium | reverse complement strand
CGGCGTCGCGGATCCCGGAATCGGACGGGCCCGAGCCGTTCAAGCGCAAGCGAGGCGCCAGAGCGACTGTTCGCATGGTCGTGCCCGTCACCAGGAGCGGTGCTCACTCGCACGCGTCCGCGGCTCGAGACTCCGATCCCGAGGAAGACGCGTTTCTGCTGACCCGGCCGGTGCCCGTCGCGACCGATGAAACACCGTCTCGCGTTGGGCAGACCATCCACGCGAGCACGAACTCGCCATATGCGAACGCGTCCAATGCCGTGATGCGTGCCGCGGTGAGGCTGCTCGGGCATGACGACGGCGACATCACCGACCTCCGGCGCTCTGAACCACCGGTTGCGCCCGGTGCTGGAGAGGTGACCGGCGTGGCGCTGACGTGGAACGGCCCGTTGAGTGGGCCGTTGCTTCGCCGCGCCGCGCGTCTTGCGCACCGGGTCATGGTGGTCGTTTCTTCGGGCATGAGCGTGATCGAGCTCGCGCGCCTCCAGACTCGCCTGGGCCGCGAGAAGGGCGTTGGCTACGTGCTCGTCAACGTCAGCGATGCCTACGTCGACCTGCAGGACCGAGTGGGGTCGGTCGAGGAGTTCTGGGAGGGGCCGCGCGCCACCGAGGCCGGAGGTCCGAGGCTGTCTTAGAGGCGCATTGCGGCTGCAATGTCTCTAGTCTATTTAGCTCTCGCCGTGTCTGACGCCTACGAGCGAATGAATGCTTTCCCACCCGTGACCAAGTCCGAGTGGATCGCAAAAGTGGACGCCGACCTCAAAGGCGCCTCGTTTGCTGGGCTGAGGTCGACGACGCCCAGCGGCATCTCTCTCGAACCGCTGTATACCGCGGAGGACGTCGAAGGTCTGAGGGATCGGGGCTTGCCGGGAGTGTATCCCTACGTCCGAGGGGCATCGCCTCTTGGAGGCTGGGCCATCCGGCAGGAGTATGACGATCCGCGTCTGAGCGTCTGCAAAGAGTTGATTCGGCAGGATGTCGAGCGTGGCGTCGAAGCGCTGTGGCTGCAGATGGGGCCGCGGCGCGGATGCCGTGTGCTGACGATCGACGAGCTCGATGAGCTGCTCGGTGCGGTCGACTTGGCGACTACTTCGATCTGTCTGGACGGCGGGTCGGACACACTTGCGGTCGCGTCGGGTCTGCTCGCGGTGGCGCGGCGCCGCGAGGTGCCGTACACGGCGCTTTCGGGTGGGTTGGGGTTCGACCCGGTCGGCCTGCTCGCAGGGGAAGGGCGCATCCAAGGTGGGCTTCGCCCGCGGCTTGCCCAGCTCCGGGACCTGGGCTCCTGGTGCTCGATCCATGCGCCTGGTCTGCGCGCCGTCAACGTGTCGAGTGGCCCGTATGACGGCGGAGGCGCGAGCACGGTGCAGGAGCTCGCGTACACGATTGCAACGGGCCTCGAATACCTTCGCCAGTTGACCGACGGCGGCCTGAGCGTCGACGCGGCCGCGCGTCAGATCGCGTTCAGCTATTCGGTCTCTGGCCACTTCTTCACGCAGGTGGCCAAGCTTCGCGCAGCTCGGTGGCTTTGGGCTAAGGTGGTGATCGCGGCCGGCGGAAAGCCCAGGGCGGCGGCCATGCAGATTCACTGCCGCACGTCTCGTTTCACGAAAACGCAGCGCGACCCGTGGGTGAACATGCTGCGTGTCACCGCGGAGTGCACGGCGGCGGTCCTAGGTGGTGCTGAGAGCATCGCCACGACGCCGTTCGATTCCGCGATCGGTCCCGCCGATGCGCTTGCGCAACGCGTGGCCCGCAATACTCAAGTCGTCTTGCGTGAGGAATCGCACCTCGGCAAGGTTGCGGACCCAGCGGGGGGCAGCTGGTTCGTCGAGCGCCTCACCGATGACCTGGCGCGCGCCGCCTGGGAGGAGTTTCGCTCAGTCGTGGCGGGGGGCGGCATCATCGCTGCCCTCGGCTCCGGCAAGCTCATCGATGCGATTGGCCAGGTCGCCGATTCTCGAGAGAAGCAACTCGCGACGCGAGAAACGCCTATCGTCGGTGTGAGCGAGTTCCCGAACCTGCATGAAGCCGTGGTTGACCGCGAGCCCGTCCCCGCGGAGGAGATCCAACGATTGCTCAAAGCGTCGGTCGATTCGCTCGACCTCGGTTCTCACGGCGAACGCCTCCGTGCGGTCGTCAGCACTGCGAATGACGCAAAGCCCGAACCGGGCGCGCTCACCGAGGCCTGCCTTGCGGCCACGACGGGCGGTGCCGACATGTACAGCGTCGCGACGGTGCTGCAGCATGGTCAGCCCGACTTTCACGCGGAGCCCATTCTTCAGTGGAGGGCGGCCGAGGTTTGGGAGCAGGTCCGCGGGCGCAGCGATCAGCAACCAACTCGCCCCGTGGCATTCTTCGCGAATCTCGGGTCGATCCCGTCGCACAAGCCGAGGTCCATATGGATTCAAAACCTCGTTGCTGCAGTGGGTGTCGACGCTGCAACGAACGACGGCTTCAGCGACGCGGATGCGCTGACGGCCGGCTGGAAAGAGTCGTCTGCTTCGTTCGCCGTGATTTGCGGCAGCGATAAAGACTACGAGGTATTGCTCGAACCGGCGGTGTCGGCTTTGAAGAGGGCTGGATGTCCAGTCGTATTGGTCGCAGGCCGTCCAGGAGAGCGTGAGGCCGCGCTTCGCGAGGCCGGCGTGAGTGACTTCCTGTTCGTCGGGGCGGATGTGCTCGGCGTCATGACTGAGGTCCTCGATTCCATAGGGGTGCAACGATGAGCCGCTTGCCTGACTTCAGCACGATCGATTTCGATGCCGTCAATGAAAGCAGCTCGTCCTCGCTTGTGGACTGGAAAGCACTCGTCGGTGGGCGAGCTGATCAGTCCTGGAAGACACCCGAGGGCATCGAGGTCAAGCCCGTGTACACCTCCGAGGATCTCGAGCCGGTCACGCACCTGGAGACGATGCCCGGGCTACCGCCGTTCTTGCGAGGCCCTTACTCGACCATGTACGTGCGCCGGCCATGGACCGTTCGGCAGTATTCGGGGTTTTCGACCGCTGAGCAGAGCAACGCATTTTATCGCCGAAATCTCGCCGCGGGTCAGAAGGGGCTTTCGATCGCTTTCGACCTGGCGACGCACCGCGGATACGATTCTGACCACCCGCGCGTCGTGGGGGACGTCGGCATGGCCGGTGTTGCAATCGACTCCATCAAGGACATGCGCGTCCTCTTCGACGGCATCCCGCTCGACCAGATGAGCGTTTCGATGACCATGAACGGAGCGGTGCTGCCCATCCTCGCGCTCTACATCGTCGCGGCGGAAGAGCAGGGCGTCGACGCGAAGCAGCTCACGGGCACCATCCAGAACGACATCCTCAAAGAGTTCATGGTGCGCAATACGTACATCTATCCGCCGTCGCCTTCGATGCGGATCGTTGCAGATATCTTCACATACACCGCCGCGCACATGCCGCGATTCAACAGCATCAGCGTCAGCGGCTATCACATGCAGGAAGCTGGCGCGACACAAGACCTCGAGCTCGGGTACACGCTGGCTGATGGCCTCGAGTACGTGCGCACCGGGATGGCAGCAGGGCTCGGCATCGACGAGTTTGCGCCCCGCATCAGTTTCTTCTGGGCCGTTGGCACCAATTTCTTCATGGAGGTCGCGAAGCTTCGGGCGGGGCGTCTCCTTTGGGCCAAGCTCATCGAGCAGTTCAATCCGAAGAGCGCGAAGAGCCTCGCGCTTCGCACGCATTGCCAAACCTCCGGGTGGAGCCTCACTGCGCAGGACGTCTACAACAATGTTGTCCGCACGTGCATCGAAGCGATGGCTGCGACTCAGGGCCACACCCAGAGCCTTCACACCAACTCGCTCGATGAAGCGATCGCGCTGCCGACCGACTTCAGCGCGCGGATCGCCCGAAACACGCAGCTCTATCTCCAGCTCGAGAGCGGCACCACAGACGTGATCGACCCCTGGGGCGGAAGCTACTACGTAGAGCGCCTCACCCACGAGCTCGCGCTCGCCGCGTGGGCGCACATCAAGGAAGTCGAAGAGCTCGGCGGGATGACCAAGGCCATCGAAGCCGGGCTTCCGAAGCTTCGCATCGAAGAGGCTGCAGCACGGACGCAGGCACGAATCGACTCTGGACAGCAGACGATCGTCGGGATCAATAAATTCCGCCTCGAAAAAGAGGACCACATCGACGTCCTCAAAGTCGACAACACCGCGGTTCGGGAAGCGCAAATCGCACGTCTTCGCGAGCTGCGTGCCGAGCGTGACGATGCCGCCCTCACGCCGAAACTTGAGGCTTTGACCAAGTGCGCCGAAACTGGCGAGGGTAACCTGCTCGAGCTGGCGATCGACGCCGCCAGGCATCGGGCTACCGTGGGAGAGATCAGCGACGCGCTCGAGCGTGTCTGGGGGCGCTACCAAGCGACGATTCGGAGTATCGAAGGCGTGTATCGAAGCGAAGTAGGCAAAGATTCGGAAGCTGTGGACCGCGTGCGAGCGCGGAGCGACGCGTTCTTGAATAAACACGGCCGCCGGCCGCGCATCCTCGTCGCCAAGATGGGCCAGGACGGGCACGACCGTGGCCAGAAGGTGATCGCCACAGCCTTTGCCGACCTCGGGTTCGACGTCGACATCGGGCCCCTGTTCCAGACGCCGGAGGAGAGCGCGAAGCAAGCGATCGAGAACGATGTGCACATCATTGGCGCGAGCTCGCTCGCGGCCGGTCACCTGACGCTGGTGCCACAACTCAAGCACGCACTCAAAGACCTCGGCGGGGACGATATCCTCGTGGTTGTGGGTGGGGTGATCCCGCCAGAGGACTACGACGCGCTGCGCGAAGCGGGCGCGGTTGCTATCTTCGGGCCCGGCACGGTGATTGCCGACGCTGCGATCGAGCTCCTGGAGCAGCTCGATGCGCAGCTCGGTGGGTCGTGAAACACCTCGACGCGCAGACGTATGTCGAGGGAGTACGCGGAGGCGACCGTGCGATTCTCGCGAGAGCGATCACTTTGATCGAAAGCGAGCAGCCCGCGCATGCCGAGCTTGCTCAGGAGGTGCTCGAAGCGCTGTTGCCCGACACCGGTGATGCGCACAGGGTTGGGATTAGTGGGGTGCCTGGCGCCGGGAAGAGCACGTTCATTGATGCGCTCGGAACGATGCTGACCGTCGACGGACATCGCGTAGCGGTGCTGGCAGTCGATCCCACCAGCAGCATCAGCGGCGGAAGCATTCTAGGTGACAAGACCCGCATGTCGACGCTGAGCAACGACCCGAACGCCTTCATCCGCCCGTCGCCGACGAGCGGTACACTCGGGGGGGTCGCCCGAAAAACTCGTGAGACGATCCTTTTGTGTGAGGCAGCGGGCTTCGATACGGTGCTCGTCGAGACCGTGGGCGTGGGTCAGTCCGAGACCATCGTGGCCGGGATGGTGGACTTCTTTCTCGTTCTGCTGATCGCGGGCGCGGGTGACGAGCTTCAGGGGATCAAGCGCGGCATTCTCGAGGTCGCGGACATGCTCGCGATCAACAAGGCAGATGGCGACAATCGGGCGCGCGCCATCCGCGCGCAAGCGTCCTACCAGAGTGCATTGCGCTTGATGCGCGGCGACACCGTCCCGCCCGTCGTGACGTGCAGCGCTCTCGAGAAGACCGGGTTGAACGAGATCTGGTCGCTGGTTGTCGATAGCCGGCAGGACCAGAAGGCATCGGGGGAGTTTCAACGCAGGCGTCAGACGCAGCAGGTTCAATGGATGTGGGACATGGTGGAGGACGGGCTTCGCCGAGCGCTTCGAAGTGACCCCGAGTTGTCCGCGCTGATCACGCAGCTCGAAGATGCAGTTGGCCAGGGGCGCGCGACACCCAGCGCGGCCGCACTAGAGGTCCTCCACCGGTTTGCCGAACGTGCGGGTGACGCACTCAGACGCGACTGAGCTCGTCTGCGGAGTCGGTGCTCTGTTCTCTCGTCTTGCCCGAGGGCTTGGGCGCCGGGCCGAGGAGATCTGCCAACCATCGTAGACCGTCGCGATGGGCGAGGGTGTGCTTGATGACCATCGTGAGCGGCGCCGAGACGAGCGCGCCGACCGGGCCCAACAACCATCCCCAGACCACCATGGACAGCAACACGACGAGCGCGGACAGGCCGAGCGCCTGCCCCATGACGCGGGGCTCTACCGCTCCGATGGCTAGGTTGATGGCCCCGAATCCCGCCGCCACGACCAGCGCTTGGCCAGGGCCCAGCTGAATCAAGGCGAGCGTGATTGCCGGGACCGCCGCGATGATCTGACCGACGGTAGGGATGTAGTTGAGGAGATAGGCGAGCAGGCCCCAAAGCACGGGAACGTCGACGCCCCGCCACCAGCACCACACGAACACCAGCACGCCCGTCAGCAGGCTCATCACCGTTTTGGCCACCAGGTAGGTGTTGACTTCGTGCGCGGCTGAAGAAAGATCGCCGATCTGGCTAGGGGTCGCGATCCTGGCAAGCTTCTCCCGCAGTCCGGTCGACTCGAAAAGCATGAATGCGACGATCAGCAAGACCAGGACCATCTGGGACACGAACGAGGCAGCGGACTGGGCCATGTTGGTTGCGAGGTTGAGCATCCAGGTCGGCTCGGAGAAATCGTAGATCGATTCGAGGCGAATTCCGTAGCCGGCGAGCCAGAGCTCCAGCTGTTCCATTTGGCCGGAAAGCATCGACGCGTATTCCGGGACTCGCTCGGTGAATGTTGCGACCGCGGCGGCGAGTGGGAAGCCGAGGGCGGCACCGGCCGCGACGTCCAGCAGCAGCCCCGACAAGACGGCCAGCAACCGAGGGACGCCCCGGTCGCATAGCCATATTACGAGTGGCGCCGTCACCACGGCAATGAATGCGGCGACGAGCACTGGAACGAGCAACGGCGCAGCGAGCTTGATGCCGGCTCCGATCACGATGACCGAAGCGCCGATCAGAACGATGCGTCCGTCTTTGGCTAGCGCCATATCTTCAATGTAGCGCGGATCACGAGGGTGCGCGATCCAGCAGCTCGAGCTTGGTTCCATTCACTCGTAGCGCCGCTGCACCGTCGATAATCGAGCGCAGCTCACGGCCTACGAGGGAGTCGCGCCAACCGCGAGAGAGGCGGGAATGCTGACCGAGTACGAGGTTGGTCACGTCGTCGCGGGTGCCCAGCACGCTCATGTCGAGATCCTCTTCGCCAGCCCGCTGCGCGAGCCACGCGAGACATAGCGCGATCACCCCATCGACGTTGGGCAGGTTCTCGGGCTTCTTGGGCGGAAGCCGGACCGCGCTCTTGGGCAGTTGGGTTCCGCGGTCAATCGCCGACAGGAGCTGCTCGGTGTATTTGAAGCGCCGAAGGTCGAAGTTCCTGACGCCTCTCAGTTGCTCAGCGTTGCGGGCGGGGCGCTGAGCGAGCGCCAGGAGCACCATGTCGGACAGCACCGTTCGAGGCGGGCGGTTCCGCGTCTTTGCAACCTGGTCGCGCCAGGCGGCCAGCTCCTGCGCCACGCCTCGCGCTTTGCCGTTCAACTTGGTCTTGCCACGCAGCTTCCACCACAGCGTCTCGGGGTCGGGTGAAGACCTGTCCTTCGAACGCAGGCGCTCGATCTCTTCTTCCGCCCACTGCAGGCGGCCCCGCTCATCGAGTTGGCTGATCAGCGTGTCGCGAAGCTCCAATAGATGGGCGACGTCGGAGGCCGCGTAGCGGAGGTCCGCATCTGGGAGGGGACGGCGCGTCCAGTCGCTTAGCTGGGCGCTCTTGTCGAGCTGAAGGCCCAAGAACCCCTCTGCGAGCTTTCCTAGCGAGCTCGTACGGTATCCGCAAAAAAGTGCGGCGATCTGCGTGTCGAACATGCGCGCTGGCACCGTGCCGGTGGCGAGCTCCAAAATCTCGAGGTCTTGGGAGCCGGCGTGCATCACGCATACCGCGTCGCTCTGAAAAGCTCGGCTGAGAGGATGTACGTCGACGGCAAGGGCATCGACCAGCGCGATGCGATCTCGAGTCGCGAGCTGGACGACCGCAAGATGAGGAAGGTAAGTTCGTTCGCGATGGAACTCGGTGTCTAGCGCGTAGCCGCTGGTGCCGGACAACTCGTCCACGAGCTGTTCAAACTTGGCTTGGTCGGTGATCCAGTCGAAGTCGGCCACGGGGTTACCTTAGCGCATCGAGAGCTGGCCGCCCGATCATGGACAATAGGTGCGGCCTGGGTGCGGCCGGTCGATCCATTGCTTGCGGCGCTCGAGCCAGCGTTCCACCTTGGCGTCCATCGGCCCGGCCGCCTCGCGAGCTTCTTCGTGGGTGACGACCTTCGCCTTCGCCTGTTCGCGCTTTGGAGCGAGAGGCAGCGGGCGAAGGCCGGCGGTTTTGAGTTTTCGCCGCTGCCACGGATACATCGGCGGTGAATCTCTGCAGCCCTTCGGGATGTCGTCCGGGGCACAGAAGAAACGGAAATGAAAGTGGTCGTCGTGGGGGTAGCTTGGTTGACAGCTCATCTCGGCGAAGCGCGCGAGCGTCGACGCTAGGACGTTGTGTCCTCGCGCATAGTCGAGCAGGAGCGTCCGCAGATGCTCGGCCACAAAAATGTGTTGAAGCTGCGCCTCTTCGTCTTCGATGAGCGCCTGCAGGAATAGCCACGTCCGCGGGACATCGAGCTGCAAGGCAACGTCGTCGGACGGGTCCGCCAAGTCCCGGAAATCCACGCCGGCTCCGCTCGGGTCGAAGAATGCGCCTACGCTCTCGATCGGGTTTCCATCCGGCCCGAGTTGGTAGAAAAGCACGTCGACGTCGCGGCCGCTTTGGTGCGAGCGGTGATGCGGGATCGGGCCCCCTTCCTCGTAGCTGAGGTCATTGATCGTTGCTGGGATGCCGCCGAGCTCCTTCTCGACCCGCCCCCCGGCGTCCACGAGGCCACGAACCATCTCGATGGTGCCGTAGCGGGTGCTTGGATTGCGAGCTGGGTTGAACCGCAATCCGGGAGCCGTCAGCGGAAGGGGAACGCCGCCTCGCAGGGACTCGTCGTTGGGGTTTCTCAGGGACACGGAGTCGAAGACGCTCCAGTCGATCGCTCCTGCCCCGGACGGGGCCTGCGGTGCCACGGTCAGAGTCGGGCCTGGAGCAGGTGCTTCAACCCGCGGCGCTGGGGCGGGCTTCTTGGCGCCACTGCACCCTGTGGCTGCGGCACAGACCAGCGCGGCCGCAAAGAGCTCGTAGGTGCGCATTAGCGCTCGGGGGGGTGCAGGACCGACGCCAACACGACGGCCGACATCTGGACGAGCAGTTGAAGAAAGGACTCGAGGTCGAGCTCTTGGCCGTCGGCCCAGTCCAAGCTCGACGCTTCGACGAACCCGAGCCAGCCCCTGAGCCGAAGTCGCGTTGCGGGATCGTCCGCCTGCGCGCCAAACCGGGACAAGCGCGTGAGCATCCGGTCGACGAACGCCTGGCGCGTGTTTTCGACGATCTCGGCAACCTCTGGGTCCGTTCCGATGCCACCGCGTAGCAGGAACGCGTATGCGACGCGCCGGCGGGACACGTATCCGAGGAACGCCCGGAGCGCGACACGCACTCCCTCGGGATCAGGGTCCGGACCCGTTCCGTGCTGGTCGATGTCGGTCTCCTCGAGCAGATGCCGAGCCGCCTCCCGTACCGAAGCGACGTAGAACGCCCGTTTGCTGGGGAAGTAGTGGTACAGCAAGCCCTTGGAAACGCCTGCGCGCCTCGCGATCTCATCGATCGAGAGCTCGTCGTAGGTTTGGTTGCCAAACAGCTCGAGCCCCAGCTCGAGTAGCTGTTGCCGACGGACGTCGACCTGTAAGCGTGTGCGTGCGTGCTCCCTCATTCGGCCCGGAGTATAGCTCAGCTTGGTTTGCGTTTGGGGGCGCAATTCCGCATGCTCCACGTGTGCGTGAAGCGCTGAAGCAAGTCATCGATGACGTTCTCAATCCGCTCCTCCAGAGCGACTCGAGCAGCATCGAGTTGCTGGACGTGAGCGAGGACGAGGTGACCGTCCGAGTGACCGGGCGCGCGGCGTTCGGCGTCGGCGCGGAGTTCGTACGAACTGGAGTCATCGAGCCGGCTCTTCGAAAGGTCGTGGGAGACCAATGCGCGATCCACATCAAGAAGACCATTCCAACCGCCAAACGGCGCGCGTGACGACATGTACGATTTAGATCAGACGATCCGCGAGCGGCGGTCGGTGCGAGGCTTTCTCCCGAGGCCCGTGCCCCGCGCCGTGCTCGAAGAGGTGTTCGGGCTGGCGCAACACGCCCCGAGCAACTGCAATGTTCAACCATGGCGCGTCTACGTCGCATCAGGGGATGCGCTGAAGACATTGCGCGAAGCTCTCGTCGAGGCCGTAACGACCGGTGACTCGCCGGTGATGGTCGCTCCGATCGACGAGTTCCGCGGAGGCTACCGCGAGAGGCAGATCGCGTGTGCGGTCGAGCTGTACAGCAAGATGGGGATCGCGCGCGACGACCGGGTGGGGCGCCTAGAGGCGAGCCTCCGCAACTTCCGCTTCTTCGATGCGCCTCACGTGGCGTACATCTGCATGGCGAAGAGCTTCGGGATCGGCGTCGCGCTCGATGTAGGCATGTACGTGCAGACCTTGATGTTGGCGATGCAGTCTCGCGGCGTCGGCTCGTGTGCTCAAGCCTCCTTACGCTCCTACCCCGATCTCGTCTCGGAGCACCTCGGCATTCCGGACGACGAGCAGATCCTATGCGGCCTGTCCTTTGGATACGAGGACACCAGTGTTCGAGCCAACCAGACCCGTCAGCCGCGCGATCCGATTTCCAGCAATGTGGTCTTTCGAGACGACGCCGCTTAGCGGCCCTTGAAGTCTCCTTCGCGCCGTTCGAGGAACGAGCGGACGCCCTCCGCTGCGTCCTCGGTGTCCATGAGCTCGCGGGCTATCACGAGCAGCTCGGCGACTGCGGCGTCGGTCCCCTCGAGCTGAGCCGTCCGTGAGGAACGAATGGTCGCCGCGACACCCAGCGGGGCGCGCTTAGCGACGGTCTGTGCGATCTCGATCGCCTTGGCTCGGAGGTCGCCCGCTGGGACGACTTCCTGGACCAGACCGAGTCGGAGAGCTTCGTCCGCGTCGAACTTGTCTCCGGTGAGGAGCCAGCGCATGGCGTTGCCCCATCCGGCGATCTCCGGCAGACGGATCGTAGCCCCGCCGAACGGAAAAATGCCTCGATTGATTTCGATTTGTCCGAAGCGCGCTCCCTCGGCCGCCAGGCGGATGTCAGCAGCGAGCAGGAGCTCGATGCCGATGGTGAGGCACCAACCCTGTACGGCCATCACTAGGGGCTTCTTCCTTCTCGGTTCGTGGAGGCTGAGGACGTCGACCGAGCCCTCCGGGAACAAAGGCGCGCCGCTGCGAACAGCAGGGCCGACTTCCGCCAGGTCGAGCCCCGCGGTGAAGTGGTCCCCATTCGCATAGAGCACCGCGCACCACAGCGACTCGTCCGATTCGTATTCGGTCACCGCTTCGGCAAGCTCTCGGAGCATGCGCACGTCGAAGGCGTTCATCTTGTCGGCGCGATCGAGGACGATGTGAAAGATGCGGCCGTCCCGTTCGGTGACCACGCGGGGTTGTTCGTCGGTCATGGGGCGCGATCGTAGTGGACCGCCGTCCCGTAGGCCAGCACTTCGATGGTGCCGATTCCCTCGTTGCTCGAGGTGCTCGAGATCGTCGAAGTTTCTAGTCGCGTATTGAGGTAGGCATGCGCATCGGGCTGAGACTCTTTCATGCGAAGCACTGCCTCGCGCCGGGCGCGATCGATGAGCGAGGAATACGAACGGACTTCCCCACCAAACATCATCCGGAAGCTACTTATAAAGCGCTTGAAATGATCGACGGAGACCACAACCGACCCGACGGCGAGGCTCGCTGCCCGCACGGGTATGGGCGCATCGAACTGTTTGGTAGAGAAGGCGGGCTGATCGCCGAATAGGGCTTCTCGCTCGATGATGCTCTCGTAGTGACGGCGCTCGATGCGCGAGCCCACGATTCTTCCCACGACGATGAGAAGGACGGGAATGCCGAGGGAGATCAGGAGCTCGACCGACACGGCGCTGCTACTCGACCGACACGGCTGTGCCGTACGCGAGAATTTCTGAAGCGCCTTGCGCCACAGAGGAGGTCGTGAAGCGCACATTGATGACGGCATTGGCGCCGAGCTCGCGCGCTTGCTCGACCATCCGGCTCGTCGCTTGGGCCCGGCTTTCTTGGAGGAGCTCCGTGTAGCCCTTGAGCTCGCCGCCGACGATGTTCTTCAAGCCCGCAGCAAAGTCGCGACCGAAATGCTTCGCGCGAATCGTGCTCCCTTGCACCAGGCCGAAATGCTGGACGATTGGACGTCCCGGTACGCTGTCGATGTTGGTCAGAATCAAGGCCCCTCCCACGCCCCCTTGTAGCAGACCCCCCCGGGGACGTGCTATGTCTCCATGGTGAAACTCTGCGTCATCGGGACAGGATATGTGGGTCTCGTCACCGGGACCTGTTTCGCCGCGACCGGCCAGCGTGTGGTCTGCGTCGACAAGGACGCCTCGAAGATCGAGCGCCTGAACCGGTACGAGATTCCGATCTACGAGCCTGGCCTCGAAGAGATGGTCAAGGAGAACGCAAGCGCAGGGCGCCTAACGTTTACCACTGACCTAGCAGCTGCCCTTCGTGATGTAGATCTGGCGTTCATCGCGGTCGGCACCCCACCCACGCACGACGGCGAGGCGGACTTGAGCGCGGTGTTCGCCGTTGCTCAGGAGCTTGCCGCGCACACGGCCCGCGACCTCGTCATCGTCAACAAGAGCACGGTCCCCGTGGGCACGAATGCGCAGGTTCAGAAGCTCGTGTCCGATGCCGCGCACGACATACAAGTCGTTTCGAACCCGGAGTTCCTCAAAGAGGGTGGTGCGATCAGCGATTTCATGTATCCGGACCGAATCGTCATTGGCGTGCGCCCGGGGCATGACCGCGCCCGGCGCCTCATGGAGCGCGTCTACCACCCGCTCAACCTTTCCAACACGAAGATCGTGTGGATGAATCCAGAGAGCGCGGAGGTGACCAAGTACGCGGCCAACACCATGCTGGCCATGCGAATTTCCTTCATGAACGAGCTGGCGGTCCTTTGTGAGGAAGTCGGTGCAGACGTCCAGAGCATCCGCATGGGCGTGGGCAGCGACCCGCGCATTGGCTCTCAGTTCCTTCACGCGGGGCCCGGGTACGGTGGGTCTTGCTTTCCGAAGGACGTGAAAGCCCTCGTCGCGGCTGCGCGCCGACATGGCATCGAGCTCGAGCTTGCCGACGCAACCAACCGCGTGAACGTGCGGCATCGCAGCTTCTTGGTGCGCAAACTCAAGCGCCACTTCGGAGGAGATCTAGCGGGAAAGCGGATCGCGATTTGGGGGCTGGCTTTCAAGCCCGGCACGGATGACATTCGTGAGTCTCCGTCGATCACCACGATCGAGTTTCTGCTCAACGAAGGCTGCGAGATCGTCGGCCATGATCCCGAAGCGATGGAGAACGTCCGGGAAATGTTTGGCGACAGCGTGACGCTCGTCGACGATGCCTACGACGCGGTGAAGGACGCCGACGCGCTCATGCTCCTGACCGAGTGGCGTGAGTTCCAGTATCCGGAGTTCGGTCGCATTCACGAGCTCATGCGCACACCGGTGATTCTCGATGGCCGCAACATCTGGGTCACCTACAAGCTCGGCGAGCAGGGCTTCGAATACGCGGGCGTCGGAATTCAGCACGAATCGGCCTGACCGGTCATGTGTGGGCGATACACGCTAGCCTGTCCCGACGAGGAGTCCCTGATCCGCGCGCTACCGTTCGACGCGTTTAGTGAGACTCGGATCCAGTTCCGGCCGCGGTACAACATCGCCCCGGGCCAGCGGAGCCCGGTGGTCTACCTGCGGGCTGGAGGTCCGGTCCTAGCGGATGCGGTCTGGGGCCTGGCTCGCTCCGGGGGAGGGCTTGCGATCAATGCCCGATCGGAGACCGCGGATCGAACCGCCCTGTTCCGTGACGCCTTTCGCGACGGAAGGTGTCTCGTACCTGCGGACGGCTTCTTCGAGTGGCGCAAGGACGGCCGCGTCAACCAGCCTTATCTGTTCCGGCGAACCGACGGGAAGATCTTCGTCATGGCGGGCCTCTGGCAAGACGGCCGCTATGTCGTCCTGACACAGGATTCGGCCGGAGAGGTGGCCGACGTCCACGGTCGGATGCCGGTTCTCCTGCACGGCGCCGGCGCCCACCAATGGCTCACCCAAGGCAAGCTTGCGGAGCCCCCAGAGCTCACGAAAACAGCCGTTTCACTCCGGGTCAACCAAATCACAAACGACGACCCGACCTGTCTATCCCCACTCCCCCAAACCACCTTCAACTTCGACTAGTGTGCGGATCTTTTTCCTTGTGGTCGGCTTACGTCCTCGTCGCTCCGCTGCGAGGCACATGAGTGCCTCTCACTACGCTCCTGCGGGCGCGCTCGACCACAAGAAAAAA
>JAFDAJ010000062.1 GCA_019313915.1 Deltaproteobacteria bacterium | reverse complement strand
CGAAGCTGTCCGTGCCGCCCGGCGATATCCGCATCGAGGACTTGGACGCCCCACTTGGAACGGGCTTTTCGAGCGACACGCTGCTCTTCGACCTGGTGTACGACAAGGACGGCGAGGAGCACCGGGAAGGGATGGTCGCGAGGCTCGAGCCGACCGAATACATCGTCTTCCCCACGTACGACATCGCGCTTCAGTGCCGAGTGCTGCAATTGCTCGAAGACACAGACGTGCCCGTGCCCCGCGTTCGCTGGTTCGAGCCGGATGCGTCCGTCTTGGGCGTGCCGTTCTACATCATGGATCGCATCGCCGGAGAGGTGCCCAGCGACAATCCGCCCATGCACGATGAGGGCTGGATCGCGGACGAGCTTTCCGAGGCCGAGCGGACGAAGATTTGGTGGAATGGGTTCGAAGCCATGTGCAATGTGCATCGCCTAGACTGGAAGGCGGTCGGCTTCGATTTTCTCTTGGAACCCAAGAGAGGCGCGACACCGCTCGAGCAACAGCTTCACTACTACCAGGGATACTTCGACTGGGGCATGCCGCGGGATCGACATCCGGAAATCGCCCAGGCGCTCGACTACCTCGAGACCCACAAGCCGGAGGAAAATCAGATCGGGCTGTGTTGGGGCGACTCGAGGCTAGCCAATGAGATCTTCGACAACCTCGAGTGCGTGGCCGTGATCGACTGGGAGATGGCACGGATTGGCGACCCCGTTCAGGACCTCGCCTGGTGGCTCGCGTCGGACCGATGCTTCTCAGAAGGGCTCGAGCTCGAGCGCCTTCCGGGCATCCCGAGTCACGAAGAAAGCATCGGGCGATGGAAAGAAGCGACGGGCCTCGACACCTCGAACCTCGGCTACTATTCGATTCTCGCGCTCACTCGTTTCTCGATGCAGATGGCTCGCATTGCCCAGTACATGAAGAAGATCGAAATCATCGATGAAGAGAACGAGTTCGATTACGAAAACCTCGCGTCAATCACTTTGCGCCGCGCACTATCGGAGATTTGAAGATGGGTCCGCTCGACGGAATTCGAATTGTTGAAATCGAAGGCATCGGTCCTTGTCCGTTTGCAGGGATGTTGCTCGCGGACCTCGGGGCAGATGTCATTCGGGTCGGCCGGCCTCAGCCCTCCTTTTTGCAGGCGAACTTCGACGTGATGAGTCGCGGGAAGAAGAGCATCACGCTCGACCTCAAGAAGCCGGAAGACAAGGAAGCGCTGCTCAAAGTGGTGGCGACCGCCGATGCGCTGATCGAGGGCTTTCGGCCCGGAGTCATGGAGCGGTTGGGGATTGGCCCGGACGTTTGTCTCGGAGTAAATCCGCGCCTCGTGTTCGGTCGCATGACGGGCTGGGGTCAAGAAGGGCCGTGGGCGCAGCGCGCGGGGCACGACATCAACTACATCTCGCTGGCTGGCGCGTTGCACGCGATCGGCCGCAAAGGCGAGCGGCCCACCGTCCCGATGAATCTCGTCGGTGACTTTGGAGGGGGCGGTCTATTGCTGGCGTTTGGCGTTGTGACGGCGCTTCTCGAAACGCAGAAATCTGGCAAGGGGCAGGTCGTCGATGCAGCCATGGTCGATGGCGTCGCGGCGTTGATGGCAAGCGTGTACGCCGGGATGCAACAGGGGTTCTGGTCGGACAAGCGCGGGGAAAACCTGCTCGATTCAGGCGCCGCGTTTTATGAAGTCTACGAGACGAGTGACGGCAAGTACGTTTCGATTGGCGCCCTCGAGCCGCAGTTCTATCAGGAGCTCATCGAGAAGCTCGGTCTCGAGGGAAGCGCCCCTGCGGCTGGCGATCACTTGAACCCGGCCAACTGGGGTGAGCTGCGGCCGGCGCTCGAAGATCTCTTTTGCCAGAAGACGCGCGATGAGTGGTGTGAGGTCTTCGAAGGAAGCGACGCGTGCTTCGCCCCAGTCCTGACGGCCGCCGAAGCGTTCGAGCATGAACATCACGTCGCGCGGGGCTCGTTCGTCGACCTCGATGGCATCAAGCACGCCGTTGCCGCGCCGCGTTTTTCACGCACCAAGTCCGCCGACCCAACGCCTGCCCGAGAGCGCGGCGCCGACACCGAAGAAATCCTGCGTGAATGCGAAGTCACGCTGCCCTGACGAGGAATCCGAGATGATTACTGATTTCGACGACTACCTGATCCATCAAGCCGCTGTCCCAATCAATCAGACGGGGATCGTCAACCGTAATGCCTACGACCGCTACTGGTTCAACGGCTTCGACAAGGCGGGCAAGTTCCTGTTCGAGATCGGCCTCGGTCGGTACCCCAACCGATTCGTTCAAGACGCCCACTTCAGCGTCGCAGTCGATGGCGTTCAGCATTCGTTCCACGGCTCGCGACGCGTGCCCGACAACCCTATGGACAGTTCGGTCGGTCCTCTGCGCGTCGAGGTCGTGCATCCCATGCGGGTCATCCGGGTCGTGATCGACTCCAACGAGACCGAGGTCGAATGTGACCTGACCTTCCATGCCAAGGCGCCACCAGTGCAAGAGCCGAAGAACGTCATGTGGGACGGCACCAGGCTGATCATGGACACGCAGCGCTTCACCCAATACGGGACCTGGGAGGGCTTCTTCTCGATCAAGGGGCAACGCTTCGAAGTCAAACGGAGCAATGTGATCGGCAACCGGGACAAGTCCTGGGGCATGCGCCCGGTCGGCGAGTACGAAGATGGCGCCCCGAGCAAGCTGACCACCGACCCAGCCATCTATTGGATTTGGTCACCGATTCACTTCGAGGGCTTCTGCACGCACTTTCTCACACGTGAGATGCCCGATGGGCATGCACAGGAGCTCGCAGCGTCGATCGTCAAGACGTACGGCGACAACGAAGAGGTTCCGATGGATGTCCTGGAGGCGGACGAAGAGGTCATGGCCTCCGCAACGAACTCGATTCGTTGGAAGAGCGGAACACGATGGCCCGAGGCTGCCAGCCTGGTGTTCGAGAAGCGCGACGGGACAAAGCTCGAGATCGAGCTCGAACCAATCTTCCGCTTCCAAATGATGGGTATCGGGTATCAGCACCCGGACTGGGGCCACGCGGTGTGGCGCGACGAGCTAGAGATCGGCTACGAGAGCTGGAAGCTCGATGAGGTGGAGCCCGACGAGTACTGCTCGATCCACGTCCACAACATCGTGCGCGCGAAGATGGGCGACCAGACGGGCATCGGAATCCTCGAAAGCATCGTCTTTGGACGGCACGAGCCGAGCGGCTTCCAGGACTTGTTCGACGGCGCCCCGTAAAAAGCGCGCTTCGCCGCTTCACGGGGCCTTGCCCCCCTGGTCAGAAAGCGTAGCCGGCGCCTACTGAGATGATGGGGAAGGCGTCTGGGTAGAAGGCGTTTCGGAAGACGGCGACCTTCAGGGACGTGGCTACGAACGCGCCTTTGCCGACGCCCATGACGAGGCCGCCGCCGAGGAGGAGGTTGCCGTAGTTCGTGCGGCCGGAGGTGAAGCTGCCCTGCTTGAAACCGGTGTTGATGATCTCGCCTTCGACGATGACGAAGAACTGGGGGATCGGAAAGATTCGAACGAAGAGCGAGCCACCGTACGTGTGCCAAGTCACCTCGGGAACCGGGAGACGGTCCTTCGAGTACTGGTAACGGAGCGCCACCCCTGGTTCGACGATGCGCTTGAAGATGTACGACACCTGAGGCGAAATGCCGATGGAGATGAAGCCGGTGCTGAAGCCAAAGCCGATCCCGCCGCCGACGCGAAGGTGACCGAGCGGTTCGGCTGGCTTCTCGGGTGGGGGCGGAGGTTGATCCGGTGGCGTTTCGGCCGGCAGGGGCTCCGCCGGCGGCTCCAGTTGAGGCGGTGGCTCGGTGATGACCTCGATCTCGGATTCGTCCTGCGCAATGACGTCGGCGGCAACCGCGTGGACAGTCAGGACCCCCAGAAGTACTCCAAGGCAAGTAAGCTTCGGCACCCTATCGTTATAACAGAAACACGTCTTCGAGATCATCGAAGGCTGTGGTTCTCCACCGAGCCAGCGGGCTTTGACCTTCCAGAAGCCGTTTGGTCGCGGCAAGCATCATCGGAAGATCGATGAGGTAGCAGTAGGGATCTGCGACCGAGCGAGTGCCCGCCCCTTCGGGTAAGTCCATGGGGGGAAGCCACGCAACCATCTTCCGATGCTCCCCATCGAGAAGCGCGCGGACCGCGACATTTCCGAAACGGCTTCCAAGCAAACGATCGAACGCGCTCGGACGCCCGCCCCGAACCACGTGTCCAAGAACCGTGACCCGGGTTTCTATGTCTTCGTGCTCCTCTCCGGTCGCCTGGCCGAGTTTCGCGTCGACGAGCTCTTTCAAACGATCGGTAGGGGTCGGCACGCCTTCGGCCTTGATCGCTAGCACCCGATGATTCTCGGGGTGACGCTCACGCATGGTGAGAATCGTCTTCACGACGGAGTTCACGAGCTCCTCCTCCGTGCGAGTTGCTTCGGGAAACAGCACCATGTTGGCTCCGGAAGCGATCGCCGAGGTCATCGCGAGGTACCCGCTTTCGCGCCCCATCACCTCGATGATGAAGGTCCGCCCGTGCGCGCTCGCGGTGTCCCCAATGCGGTCGCAAGCCTCCACGATCGTGTTCATCGCAGTGTCGACGCCGATCGCCAAGCCGGTCAGCGCTATATCGTTGTCGATCGAGGCGGGAATCCCGATACAGCGGACCGGCCAGTCCCCTGCTTCATCCTGGTTGCTTAGGAGGGTCAAGCCGGTGAGTGAGCCGTTTCCGCCGATGACGATGAGGCCGTCGACCCCATGCTGCGTCAATACTTCGCGGGCCTGATCCCGCGAGGCCCTTTCGTGAAAGCGCCGGCTTCGCGCCGAGTGCAGAATCGTTCCACCCTCACGCAGAATGCCGTTGACACCCTCGGCGTCGAGCGGTGCGATCTTCCCATCGAGCAAGCCCCGATAGCCGTGCCGCACCCCGAGCACGCGATGCCCTTTCGCAATGGCTACTATCGTGGCCGCCCTAATTGCGGCGTTCATCCCGGGCGAATCGCCGCCACTCGTCAGAATCGCAATCGTCTTCGACACGGCTCCTCCTCGCGCGAGCCCCGTTATCTCATGTCACGACGACGCCCGCCAAGTCGGATCTGCACAGGGCGCGAGACGTGACCCGGCAGCGGCGCCTTTTGCTTCGGGCCAGGTAAGCTACGCTTGGCATATGAAAGACTCCACGATCGTGTCTCGCGTTGTGCACGAGTCTTGCGAGCAGGCCGGGCCTTTAGTGCCCAGCGGCCATTGGTGGGAGCAACTCGACGACGATTTCGCCCGGAGTCCCGAAAGGTTCGATCTCGCACGCGCAGACCGCGTACAGATCGGAGCGGCGGCCGCGGTCGACCACGTAGTGAGGGCAGTCTTTGGGACGATGGTGAGCGCGACGGCCATCCCGTTTGGCTTCAACCCCATCGAGCTTCGCCGGTCCATGCAAAGCGTGGGCCTCTACGCCGAGATGGCAGAATCCGGCGATCGCACTCGCTTCTTCCATGAGCCTCCGTCGGGCGTGAAAGTGCGCGTCAAACCAGGGCGATGGTTTCCCCGTTTCGAGCCCGAGGATGGCGTGTGCGAAGTGGTGCGCTTCGATAGCCCTTTCCAGCCGGTCCATCCTGACCAACACAAGCCCTATCTCCGCCACGACCGCAACCGCGTGGCCTACGCGCGCACGATTCGGCACCGTGACGGGCCGCGACCCACAATCGTGGCGATTCACGGGTTCACGGCCGAGGGATACCTGATCAACGAGTGGTTCTTTGCCCTTCCCTGGTTCTATCGCATGGGCTGCGACATCGCGTTGTTCACGCTTCCTTTCCACGGGCCACGCCAAACGCGCTTCTCTGCATTTTCGGGACATGGCTTCTTCGCCGGAGGTACGGCTCGGTTCAACGAAGCGGTCGCGCAGTCGGTGTTCGACTTCCGGATTCTTCTCAATTGGCTTCAGCGCGAGCAGGGCGTCGAGCAAGTGGGTGTGACGGGGTTGAGCCTGGGCGGCTTCATCTCATCGATGCTCGCCAGTGTCGAAGACAAGCTGGCGTTCGCGCTTCCCAACGTGCCGATCATCAGTGTCGCAGACTTGGTCTTGGAATGGCAGCCGATGGGGGCACTCATGCGTGCCGCCCTGGCCGCGACGAACCTGAGTTCCGCAGATGCACGCCGCCTCGTCGCCGTGAGTTGCCCACTGACCTACAAGCCAGTGCTTCCACCCGAACGCCTGATGATCGTCGGCGGCGCGGGCGACCGCCTCGCCCCCCCCAAACATTCCCGGCTGCTCTGGGATCATTGGCAGCGCTGCCGCATGTACTGGTTTCCGGGAAGCCACAGCATCCACCTCGACCGCGGCAAGTATCTGACGGAGATGGCCCGCTTCATGATGGGCCTTGGGTTCTTACACCCAGGAGGTGCACTATGATCCCTGTATCCACTCTCGACGCGGGGATGCTGTATGCGGAAACCTCCGAGATGCCCATGCACACAATGGGCGTCCTGGTTTTCGAGCCCGAGAATGCACAGGGCACCGACCTCGGCGAAGGCGTGGCCTTCAAGTGGGCTCGGCAGCGGTTCGCAGAACGGATTCATCTCATCCCGCCATTCCGGCGCCGCATCGTCCAGGGACCATTACAAATCGGCGATCCCCATTGGATCGAGGACCCGGCTTTCGATCTCGACAATCACCTCGTACACATCACGCTTCCGTCTCCGGGCGGCATGCGCGAGTTGTCCGACTTTGTCGGCGAGTTCGCAGGCCAACGTCTCGAGCGCGACAGGCCCTTGTGGAAGGCAGTGGTGGTAGATGGGCTGGAGGGCGGCAAGAACGCTTTGGTCATGAAGATCCACCACGCAGCGATGGACGGCGGCCAAAGCGCAACGATCGCGAGCACGCTGCTCGATACGAGTCTCGAAGG
This sequence comes from Deltaproteobacteria bacterium, assembly GCA_019313915.1. GTDB lineage: Bacteria > Myxococcota_A > Polyangia > Polyangiales > Houyiibacteriaceae > SG8-38. Next base: position 7,555 of record JAFDAJ010000062.1, on the reverse strand, counting down.
CCGAGTGATCCCTCTCCCGGGGGAGGCCTGGGTTCCCGATCGCGAGCCCACGCTCCCCTGGCTCGCGGCCGATACGCTTCGAACCCTCGTGGGCAAGCCTCGGCGCGCCGTGGAAGCAGCGGCAAAAGTGGTTTCGGCGGTCCGAGCTAAAGGAGAACCCAAGCCCCCTCCGTCTGCAGACGGCGACGTTTCGGAGAAGGCGCCCCTGTTCGAGGCGCCGCCAACTCCGTTCAACGGCGCCCTCACGCCCAACCGCTCCGTCGCGTTTGCGGACGTTTCGCTCGAGGATGTGAAGGCGATCAAGCGTGCCTTCGGAACGACCGTGAACGATGTCGTGCTAGCGGCGTGTTGCGCAAGCTTGCGATCCTGGCTTGCCGCGCATGGTGGCCTGCCGGAACGCCCTTTGGTTGCAACCGTTCCGGTGTCTGTTCGTCAAGATGGGGATCAAGACGGCAATCGCGTTTCGGTGATTCGTGTTCACCTGCCCATCCAAAGCGATAATCCGGTCGCGCGGCTCATGGCGATCCATGAAGAAACGACCGCAGCAAAGAGGCGGCACAGGAGAGGTGGTGGCAGCGACATCCTGAAGAACGTCGCTGCCCTGATCAACAACATCACCGTGCCTTGGATGGCGACCAACCTCATAGGCTTTTACTCTTCGAGGCACCTCGCCGACCGGTTTCCTCTATTTTGGAACCTCATCATTTCGAACATCGCAGGGCCGCCCGTCCCTCTCTACACGAAAGGCGCGCGGTTGCTGCAGCTCTTCCCGCTTGGCCCCGCACAACAAGGCTCGGGCCTCGACATCACAGTGATGAGCGTGGTCGACCGGCTATGTTTCGGCGCGATGGCCTGCACGGAGTTGGTCCCCGACCTGCAAGACATCGCGACGGTCTTCGTGAACGAAATCGAGGTGCTGAAGGCGAGCATCGAGTCACCAGGACGGGCGCCAAGTTAGATTTGAACCCAGCACGAGCACGCTGACGTCTTCGCCGAACACCCCGTCGAGGCGAAGGCCGAGGTCCAAATCGTGTCCGAGAGACAGGTACAGCATGGCGCCGGCCGCGTGCTGCAGCCAGTTGGTGGGAGCAGCGGTGTACTGATTGAGGGACACTCGATAGTACGCGGAAATCTCGCCCACCCGGCCAATGTCCACCCCTGCGCCTAGGCGCGCAGCATAGTCAGAGACGAACGAGCGAGCGTACGCCGCGACCGAAACGTCCGCCCAAGCGATATCGGCAATGCGCAGCACGCGGGCCTGCAGGTAACCGGAAATTTGCTCGAAGTCATCCGCTGTCTCGCTGTGCACGATGTTCGCTCCGGCATGTAGGGCAACTCGAGAGAACGTGAAGCTCGTGTCCAGTCCGCCAAAGTACCGCGCGTCATTGCTGTTGAGACAGACAATCTGGTCCCCCGCGCTCGAGACAGGATCTGGGACCGTGTTGCACAGATACCCCAGCGGCAGATACGTCGTGAGCCATATCGAACGCTCGGGCAGCCGCATGTCGAAGCGGCCGGAAACCTGGAAAAGACCGACGCGAAGCGACGCGTCAAGGCCTGCCGCGCTCACCTCGAAGCGCGGCGCCTGCCAAGGATTGACCTCGTCGTGCATCGACAGCTCGAAGTGCCCCGCGACGCGGCCATTTCCTGGAAACACATCGAACTCGGCGTTGAGACGTCGCTCGTCGATGTTGCCCATGAAAGTCGAAGCGTGCATGGACAGACCAACGAAGGGCTGAGAATCGAGCGATTCGTTTTGGTAGGCGAGCTGCACGCCGAATCGGGTCGTATCGAGGGTGGGCCGGTTGTCGAGCGGGTTGGGCACTGCGCCTCCAAAGGCGCCGCGCCTCCCAACTTTTGCTTGGACTGCCACGCCGACGGGCGAGACTAGCGACCGCGCGGCGTCACACCCTCAGAAGGCCTTGCCGTCCTGCACACCGAAGCGCTTCAACATTCTGGCGAGAGGGCAGAACCCCGTAAACGAAGCCTGAAGCATGTTCACCCCGACGAATAGCGGGAGGGCGAGCCAAGCGATGTGGTGCGTATAGGCGAGCACCACACCGGCGGTGACCATGATTCCTGCGATTCGAAAGACCAATGTATCGATGTTCATGATTGTGTTCCTTCCATTTTTGGATCTTCAGAACGAATAGCGAAGCCTCGCGTAGACGTTCGTGTTCTCTTTGAGCTGGCCGAAGAAGGTGTAGTCGTGGCGCCCGAACATGAGGTTCGCGCCGACCACGATCGCCAGAGGCTCGATGATCTTGTAGGTGACGCGCGGCCGGATGTACGTGTCGAGCTCGTCCGGCGAGAAGAAGGTGAAGAGCGAGAGCTCGAGGTTATCCATCACGAGAAACTGCGTCAGGCGCAACGTTAGAAGATGGCGGAACTCATGCTGCTCGTATGCGGGCCAGAGTGAGTTACTCTTCAGCTCGTCGTACTTGAGCGTGTACTCTAGGTAGTATTGCAGCCCCATCTGGAACTTGGGGAAGAGCTCGCGCTCGTAGCCAGCGAGACCTCGGAACTGGGAGTTGGGAGTCGTGGGATCGGCGCCCGCGCGATCGTCAAACGAGTCGTAGAACGCGCCTTCGACGTTGATGAGGCCGCCGCCGAGGGGGGCGCGGAGGCTGGCCCCGTAGACCGCGAGCCGCGCGTACGTCAGCTGAGGGGGGTTGGCGGGGTCGGGAAGCCCGGTGAGTGCGAGGGGCTGCGGCCAGAATCCAGCGTAGCCGTACGCTGCGAGCTCCACAGATCCCGCACTGCCGTAGAGGCGGCCATGGATGCTGCCGTTGCGCAGGCGTTTGTCCGGAAATAGGGGTTGAATCGGGCTGAGGGGGGACCGGTCGCCTTGAATTTCCCCGGTCAGCGGATTGAAGAACGAGAGGCGCTCGCCATTGATGAAGCGGTCCGGCTCGAAGATCGGAGTCCAAATCAGGTCGAGTCCGACCTTCTTCATCATGAACGTCGTCTGCACGGAGTTGGACGGCGCTTTGAGGTACTCGTCGGCGCGCCCGATGAAGAAGGAGTTGAAGTCCTTCGGGAAGAGGTCGTTCAAGAAGAGGAAGTCGCCCGTTCCCCAGGTGAGCACCTGACGCCCGAATCGCATGCTGAACCAGTTGCCGCCGCGAACGAAAATCGACGCGTCTCGGATGTCGAACCACACTCGACCATCGACGCCATCGGCGAAGACGTCTCCGCGAAAGCGCGCGCTAGCGATTTCGTGGGTCGCGTCGAGGTTGAGTCGAAAGCGCGCTTCGGCGGCAGCGAATTCGCCGGCGCTGGCACTACTGTGAACGACGCGAGGCGCTACGAGTGCCTCCACGAAGCCGCCGATCTGGAAGCCCCAGGCTTTGCCGCCCGAACCGTCGCCTTCTTCTTCTTCCCATTCGTCGAACTCGCCCCAGTCCTCGTCGTCGCCGGCGTCGTCGGACGGTTCGACATCGCCCGCGAGCTCTTCCGGACTTTCTGAGCTCTCGGCCGCATCCACCGGGCCCTCGGCCTGGGCAAGAACGCCCGAAGCAAAGGCGAGTGCCACGAACACGAGAACGGCGACCGCGAGGCACCTCAGCGAGCCACCGCCTTTCGGGCATTGCGTCGTCGTACAGATCGTCGGCTTCATGGAGCTACTCCCTCATGTCCTTCCGGACGTCCGCTCAGCGGAGCCACTTTTGGGGCGGGTTGCGAAGTGAGGCCTCGCCGAAGATATCGTCCGGGATTCCAAGGTCGTACTGAACGTTACTGACGTCGCTCAGCGTGTATCCACCGGACTCGAGATCGCTCACCTTGAGGCGAGTGATGGTCGCAACACCCTGGACGGTGTCCACCTTGACGGTTTCGATGAGACGGTAGACCTTACCCTGCGCGTTCACGTACTCGATCTTGCTGGGCAAGAAGGTCTTCTTGTTGATCCGCAGTGTGTAGTGCGCGAACTCGACGCCTTTGCTGCTCTTCGGGGTGCTCTTCACGACGTATTCCGTGTCGCTCGTCTCCAGCAGTTGGTGCTTGTCCTCATCGGGCTGTCGACCCGAGATGTCTTCGTAGAAGAAATGCGTCCCAACGAAGCTCGTGCGCTCATCACTTGCAGCGATTCGCTTCACGAGATCCAGGCCTGGCATGTACAGCCATCGGTCATCGTCCTTGCTGGCGTGCTTCTTCACCAAGAACGCCGTGTTCCGGACGTCCGCAGGTTGGTCGAAGACGACCAGGTAGTTCTGGTCGCCTCCATCTGTCTTGTCTCTGCGAAGGACGGCGAACTGCCGGCGCTGCGAGCGCCCCTTCCCATCGACAATCTTCATCCGAACGAGCGCTCGTCCATCCTTTGCCGCGTAGTACTGCGCGATGTTGGTGCGACTTACGATTGCGCTCGCGTCCTTCAGGTCTCCCGCCTCGGCGGGTGCGGTCGGGGTTGAAAGAAGAATCGCGGCAGCCATTACGGCCAGCGAGGTCTTGGTAAGGCTTCTCATGTTGTTTGCTCCTTGTTGGTGGCGAGGGGCGCCGGCGCGTCACCCGCGCTGGTGGGCGCCGTCTCCCCCTTGGGGGAGAGCCAGTTTTGGATTTGCATCATGATCGAGGGCAGCAGCACCACCGTGACGACGCTCGAGACGGCCATGATGGCGGCCATCAAAAAGCCCACGGTGTTGTAGGGAACCAGCGGGGCGCCAAGTAACGGAAGGAAGCCGACTGCAATGACGATCGCGTTGCGCGTGATCGCCCTTCCCGGCTCCTGGAACATAAGCGCCATCGTCTCTCTCCAGTCACCCGTCTCACGTCGGATGGACCGAGCACGCTCGAGGAAGTGAATCGCGAAGTCGACGGACAGGCCAAGCGTCAGCGACGACAACACGGCCACGGGCATGTCGTAGTCCTTGCCGGCGAGACCGATGAGCCCGTAGGTGAACACGATGGTGATCGTGAGCGGGATCATCGCCAGCGCGCCGTAAACGGGCGACCGGAACAGGATCACCATCATGAGGAACACGATGACGAATGCGCCCATCAAGCTCTCGAGCATCCCGCCCACCATCTCGTCCTGCCAAACGGTGTTGAGGTAGGTGAGACCGGCCCACTCGGCGCGAAGGCCTTCGGGTGGCGGGTTTGCGGCCAAGAATGTATCGAGGTCGCTCTTGACCGACATCATGTCTTGGTTGTCACCGCTCTTGAGCTGCATCCAAACCGCGCTCTCGCGGTAATCGGGACTCACCAAGTGCCAAAGGTCGTTCGGCCGGTGGGACGACTGGAACTGAAGGAGCGTCTGGGCGACTCCCTCGGTGGTATTCGGGATGCGGTAGTCCTTTTCTTCGCCGCTGATGAGCTCGCGGTAGACGGTCTTGACGACATCCGCGATCGAGGTCGTCTTGCCGACGAGAGGCAGCGCCTCGGCTTCCCGTTGAAGCCGCTCCATGTAGGCGAGATGCTCCGGGTTCTGGAAAGTCTTGCTTCGAGTCTGCGCCTCCTCGAGAGCGGTTTGAACGCCTTGCCACTGCTCCGACGCTTCGCCTGACGTGTCGAACGCCAGATCCGAAGTCGCTTCGATCAAGGCGTCGGAGACGTTGTCCGGCTCTTCCTTGCTCGCGCTTTCCGCGTCGGCCTTGAGCCCCTCCCACTGCGATCGGATTGCGTCACTCGCGCCTTCGAGCGCCTCGTCACCAGCAGCCACGATCTCACGTTCGGCGTCGGTGTCTTGCTTCATGATGAGGAATGCGGTGTAGGTGCCGGCGAGCTCACGGTTGAGAACCGTGTCAGCGACGCGAATCTCGTGAGACTCCTTGAACCAACGAACTGGGTTGTCATTGATGTTGATCTTCGTGATGCCGTATCCGCTGATCGCGATGGCGGCGACTGTCACAACGAGAATCGGCTTGGCGAAGCGTAGGCTCCTGGCGCCCACAGCCTCGACCGCACGGCCGAGGAGCCCGCCATCGCTCGCATCGCGTTTGCTCGAGAGCAGCGCGGTCAAACGCTTCTCAGGAAGCGCCGCGATGTACGCCGGAACGAAGAGAATCGTCAGGACGAAGGCCAGCACGATGCCGAGCGCCACGAAGAAGCCGAAGACACGGACTGGGGGAATCGGGGTCAGCATCAACGATAGAAAGCCAGCCGCCGAGGTCAGCGAGGTGTACAGCATGGGCGCAAACAAGTGCCCAATGACTTCTCTGATTGCAGTTTTGCGATCGCCATGCTTCGGATAGATGTCGACGAACTCCGATAGGAGGTGAACAGAGTCCACGACGGCTATCGGCATCAAGAAGATCGGGATCATCGAGCTCATGATGTGCACGGTGAACCCGCTCGCGATCAGCGCCCCCATCGTGATCGTGACGGTGGTCATGGCGACGATCATCGGTGAGAGAACCAAGGCGAACGAGCGGAAGAACCACCACATCAAGAGGAGGATGACGAGCGCCGCGAGGGGCGCTGAGACCGCCATCTGCTTGAACATCTCAACGCCGAAGGTGTCTTCGGCGACCGGAAGCCCGGTGATGTAGAACTCGTCTGCGTTGTCGCCGAACCCGTCGACGATGGTTCGGATCTCTTCGGAGATGCGATGGCTCTGATCCTTGCTCTCGATCGGGACGTACAAGGCAACGCTTTCGCCATCGTCGGACACGATGGTGCCGCGCAGCATCGGCAGCCGAAGCGCGGCTTCCTTGATCGCGAGCGCCTCCTCCGGTGTCTTTGGCGCCTCTTCCATCAACCACTCGAAGCGAATGGTCCCGGGACCGGCCTGCTCGATGTTATCCATGGTCGACGGCCCGAGGACATCACGCGCTATGACGCCGTCGATGGACTTCAACTGCTCATTGAGCTCGTGAATGCGGGTAAGCGACTCGGGGTTGAAGACCCCTTCGGGGTCAACCTCGTTCACGACGCCCACGACGATCAGGTCGTGAAGCGTGAACTCTTCCTTGGCCTCGTTGTGAAAGATGCGGGCTGGATCGTCCTCGGAGAGCATGTTCTCCGGATCGGTATCGATTTGGATCTGCGGGATCGCCGAGCCGAAGCCGATGGTCAGGATGGCTAGGCCGATGAAGACCAGGCGAGCGTGCTGGAGGGGAAAATCGAGAATCTTTCGTTTCATGCAATCAACTCCGTTTGAACCTGGACACACCTATATAACTACATAATCATATAGTCAAGTAGTGATTTTCCCCGGGAAGGGAGCTATATAAGGAGAGCAATGTCCAAAACCGGCTTAAACCCGAAGAATCTGGACTCCGTGGCCACGAGGTTCCGCATCCTCGGCGTGCCGCTTAGACTGCAGATCTTGAACGAGCTGTCGGACGGTGAGCGCACGGTCACGGCCCTGGTGGAGGCCACCGGCAGCACGCAGCCAAACGTCTCCAAGCACCTGACCACCCTGCTCGCACATCGGATGGTCAAACGAGAGAAGCGCGGAAACTCCGCGTACTACTCGGTCGCCGACCCAGCGGTCTTCGAGCTTTGCGAGATCGTCTGCGGGAACATCGAACGGGCGCTCGACGAAGAGCTCCGTGCGTTCGGCGGTTAGCCAAGAACAAAGCGCCCCGGCAGAGGCCGAGGCGCTTCGTTGTTCAGC
>JAFDAJ010000197.1 GCA_019313915.1 Deltaproteobacteria bacterium | reverse complement strand
TTGCCGCGTACCCAAGACCGTCTTTGTTTCGCCTATCCGCCGGTGTCCGCCAGTCTGAGAATCATACGGAAAACGAACGCAGAACGTGCCATCTCGCCAACCACGGTCAGGTTGTCACCCGACCGCGCCTCAACCCGCTCTTGGCTGGTCGGCTGATTACTTCACAGTGACGACGAAGTCGCCCTCGTTCCCGAGCGGTGGGCCCTTCAAGATTGCGTCCCATTCGGTTTCGCCGAGCACGTGCCGTCGGCCAAACCCGAGCACGTAGGCGGCGAGCACAGGAACGGCTTCGGTCGTGGGGATGAACTCGGGACCGCAACCGCGGGACCGCAACCGTCTTCGTTGGCATCCGGCCGGAAGAACAATAGGAGATCTTCGGTGAGGTCGTGGCAGATCGTGATGAATGTGAAGTGCGCGCCCTTGGGCATTTCAACCCAGAAGTCGTCGGGGTGATCGATGCCCATCCAGGCCGGCACGGCTTGTTCTTCGAGGGTCGTCGTCTGGTCGAGGCGGCCGGTCATCAACATGGTCGGCACCTCCAACGCCGCGAGCTCCCCTTCCGCAATCGAGACGAGGGCTGGCGCCTGCGGCGCGAGCGCGACGACGCGGGGGTCGCCGAAGCCCGCGCGATAGGCCGCTTCGACGTCTGGGTCGGCGAGCACCTCGCAGCTGGCGCTCATTGAGCCGTCGCAGCCCTCGTTGGCAGCGTCGAAATCGACGTCGGCGCCGCCCGATGCGAACGTCGTGTATCCGCCGAAGCTGTGACCGAAGACGAACACGCTCGAGGTGTCGGCCTTGCCGGCAAGTTCGTCACCGCTGAGGCCGGATTCGAATTCATCGATCACCGCGGTGATGTCGTGCGGCCGGTCGAGCGCGGACCGCGTTCCGGGATCCGGCACGTCCAAGAAATCAAACGCTGTGTTGCCCGTGTGGTTCGGCGCCACGAGGATCCATCCGTGGGACGCCATCAGCTCGCCGTAGGGATACGCGAGCAAACCTTCGCCACCATTGCCGTGGGAGTGGACGACGAATGGGAAGCCGCTCTCTTCGTTGACGGGCGGTGCGTCGAGGGCGATTCCGGCCCCCAAGTCAATGCTGATGACGTCGTTGCTCAGGGCATACCGCGCGGGATCCGCACCCGAGTCGGCCACCGCTGGATACCAGACGCGTAGGAGGAGCTCCCGATCGGCGCCCGAGGCCGCGGCCGTGTACGTGACCGGAAACTCGCGGTAGCCGACTTCGTACGGCCCAGGCGCGAAAAGCTCGTCGACGTTCGCGCCCCCGCCCATGCCGCCCGAGCCGGCAGTCCCACCCGTGCCCGAGTCGCTCGCCGAGCCGCTGCAACCGTTGATGGAGATGAAAAGAAAAGCAACCGCGCAGACGGTCGCGCCAAACGAAGAAAGGGTTCGCATGTCAGCGGGATGCTACCCTAGAACATTCGGCTTCACTAGACGTGGCAGGAGATCTGGATCTTTTCCGAGGATCCCCTAGGGGGCCTGCAGCGTCTGTAGTACGGTCCCGTGGACCATGGGCAATGGTGCACACGCTCTGATTCAGACTCTCGTCAACGCTGGCGTTGACACGTGCTTCACCAACCCGGGCACTTCGGAGATGCACTTCGTGGCTGCGCTGGACGATGCCGACATGCGCGGTGTGTTGTGCTTGTTCGAGGGGGTGGCCTCCGGGGCTGCCGATGGATACGCGCGCATCGCTGGTAAGCCGGCCGCGACGCTGCTGCACCTTGGATGCGGCCTCGGCAATGCCCTGGCAAACCTGCACAACGCCCGCAAGGCGCGCGTGCCCATGATCAACATCATTGGGGATCACGCGACGTACCACACCCAATACGACGCGCAGTTGCAGTCGGATATCGAGACTGTTGCGAAGAACGTTTCGACGTGGATCAAGACCACACCCAAAACAGCTCAGCTTGCGTCCGATGCGGCCGAAGCTGTCGCGGTGGCGAAAGGCCCTCCAGCGCAGATTGCAACCCTCATCCTGCCGGCAGATGTGTCCTGGGGCGAAGATGCCGAGCCCGAGCAGGCTCGCGAACCCGTGCAAGCACGTCCGGCGTCGGACGCGACCGTGCAAACGATTGCCGACGTGATTCGGAAGTCGGGCAAGAAGGTCGCCTTCCTGTTGGGCAACCGGGTGCTACGTGAGCCGGGGCTGCGTGCGGCGTCGCAAATCGCCGAGAAGTCAGGAGCGAAACTCTTCTGCGAGGTTTTTCCGGCGCGTCTGGAGCGGGGCGCGGGGCTGCCCGCACTGGAGCGCATCGCGTACCTCGCGGAGATGGCCTCTGTGCAGCTCGACGGCTACGACCATTTGATTCTGGTGGATGCCAAGGCGCCCGTGTCGTTCTTCGCCTATCCCGGCAAGAAGAGTTACTTGGTGCCGGAGCGGTGCACGGCTCACACACTGGTCGAAACGGACGAAGACGCGCTGGCCTCGCTGCAGGCTCTCGTAGAAGCGGTCGGCGCGACTGACAGCGAGCCCAAGGTGCAGCCCGCAGACAGACCGAAGTTGCCCAAAGGCAAACTCAACGCCTCCAAAGTGTGCCAGGCCATTGGTGCCTTGCTGCCCGCAAACGCAATCATCTCGGACGAAGCGCAGACCTCTGGAATCAAACTGTCGAGTTTCACCGCGGGCGCGCCACGTCACGACGTGTTGGCGTTGACCGGCGGTGCAATCGGGCAGGGTCTGCCAGTCGCCGTCGGCGCAGCGACCGCCGCGCCGGACCGTCCAGTGCTCGCGCTCATCGGTGACGGCTCCGCCATGTACACGATTCAGGCATTGTGGACGATCGCGCGTGAGGGTCTCGACGTCACCACGATCATCTTCAACAACCGGTCGTACGCGATTCTCAACATTGAGCTCGAGCGCGTGGGCGCACGAAAAGTGGGGCCCAAAGCCAAGGCGCAGTTGGACTTATCGGAACCCGCGATCGACTTCGTGGCGATGGCCCAGGGAATGGGCGTGCACGCACGACGCGTCGACACAGCCGAAGCGCTCAACATGGCTCTCGACAAAGCGTTCAAGACGCGCGGACCGCATCTGATCGATGCGGTCGTCCCGAGCGAGTACGAAGGACTGAAACTCAAAGCGCTGCCGCACATGCTCAACGCACTCGGCAGCGTCCCGGCACCCATCGCAAAGGCGATCAAGAAAAAGCTCTCTCCGTAGCCCGCGCAAAGCGGCTACAAGTGACCTTGTCGCACGCGTTTGGTACCGAACCGGTGCGCATCAGCATGGCAGACTCTCGTCGATCAGTTCCTGAAGGAGCTGGGAAGAATCCCAGCGCTTGAGTTCCGCGCAACAGCCGCGCATCATCACCGAGCATGTGGACTGCATTCTTCTGGGGCCTGATCGCGGCCTCTTCCCTGGTGCTGGGGGGGTTGCTTGCGTCCTGGGTGACTCTCGGCAAGCGGACACTCGGGGTCATCATGGCTTTCGGCGCCGGTGTGCTGATCTCTGCTGTCGCCTATGAAATGGTTTTCGACGCAGTGAAGCTCGCCAAGGGCAGCGGGTATCCCACATTGGGGTTCCTGGCGGGGGCTTCCACGTTCTTCTTCAGCGACAAGCTGATTGAAGGAATTGGCGGCGGGAAACGCAAGAACATCGATGCTGCCCACCAATCGAAGCTGGTCGTTCCGCTCGTTCTCGCGATCATCCTCGATGGAGTGCCCGAGTCCGTAGTGATCGGTCTCGGCGTACTGGAAGGTGGCACCGTCAGCCTGGCCATGCTGGTAGCCGTGTTCATGTCCAACCTTCCCGAGGCCGCTGCGGGCACCACTGGAATGCGATCCGGTGGATGGAGCCGGACAAAGATACTTCTGCTCTGGGTGGGAATTACACTGGTGTGCGCTCTTGCGTCTGCAGCGGGCTACGCCCTGCTCGGCGATCTGTCCCCCTCGTGGTTGTCGTTCGTCCAGACATTCGCGGGGGGAGCCATCCTCATGATGCTGGCCAACACGATGATCCCCGAGGCCTACGAGCACGGTGGCAAGCTCGCGGGGGTGTTCACCGTCTTGGGATTCGCGATTTCCGTGTGGGTCATCGTGCTTGAGCACGCCCAGACCGGCTAGAAGCTGAAGAGGCACGCCGGGCAACCCCAACAACCCAACCCAGGTTGACCTGGGCCGACTTGCGGTCTCGTCCAACATTTGCTTCATATCTGGCCATGCCTGACTTCGGTACCGCCGACATCCACAACGTTCTTCTCGCCGGCTCGCGCTCGAGCGGGAAAACGACGCTTGCCGAAGCCCTTCTGTTTCATGCTGGCGAAATCAAACGCCAAGGTACGGTAGACGCCGGCACTGCGGCGAGCGACTTCGAGAAAGAAGAGCAAGCGCACCACTACTCCGTGTACTCGACGCTCCTGCACGCCACGCATCAGGGGAAGCGCATCAACATTCTCGATCTCCCTGGTGCGCCTGATTTCATCGGACAGGCGATTGCGTGTCTTCCCGCTGCCGAGACGATGCTGCTTGTCATGGATCCGGAGCGCGGGATCGACAGCATGAGCCGGGTCTTGGTGAAGCTGGCGCACGATCTCGACCTACCGGTTGCGATCGTGGTGAGCCACATTGGGGAAGGCGTCGCCCGCCTCGGGCCATTTTTGAGTGAGCTCAAAGAAGCATTTGGCCGTGGCTGCCTTCCGATCAACCTGCCCGCGGACAACGGCGCGGGTGTCATCGATTGTTTGCTGAACGGGGAGGGCGACAGCGATGTCGGCCCGGTCCCCAGCTTTCACACGGAGTTGCTCGATCAAAGGGCGAAGAGCCAAACTACGAAGCCCTTCACGAGCCGTTCGAGCGCGCGATGGATCAGGCGCACGTAATCCCGGTGTGTTTCACCGACGCCCTGAACGGTGCAGGGGTCGACGCCCTGCTCGACATCATCGTCCGGCACTTCCCGAGTCCGCCCGAAGGCAATGCGCGCCCTTTCTTCATCGGCGAAGGAGACGACGAAACTCCGTTCGTCTATTCGGACTTCATTGGAGACGGGAAGAAGCCACTTCGGCTAGGCCACATGTTTCAGATGCAAGGCAAGCAGCGCGCTGGAGTCACGGAAATCGTTGCGGGCGATATGGGCGCGATCGCCAAGGTCGAAGAGCTACACCTGAGCGACGTCCTGCACGACGATCATGCCCTGGACCATGTGCACCACAAGGCGCTGCCGTATCCCACTCCATTGCACGCCCTCGCCGTCGTGCCTAAGACCCGCGGCGACGAAGACAAGATTGCCGCAGTCCTCGCTCGTATCCGGGAGGAGGACCCCACGTTCAAGGCGCACTTCGATGTCGAAACGCGCGAGCTCGTCATCTACGGTTTGGGCGAGATGCACTTGAACCTGGTGATCGAGCGCATCAAGAATCAGGGCGTCGACGTCGAAACCAAACCGCCAAAAATTGCGTACCATGAAACGATCATGGTGCACGCGGAGGGTCACTACCGGCACAAGAAACAAAGTGGCGGCGCCGGCCAGTTTGGAGAGGTCAAACTTCGCGTCGAGCCGCTCGAACGCGGTGGCGGTTTCGAGTTCATCGAGAAGGTCGTCGGCGGCGTGATCCCCAAGAGCTTCATGCCGGCCATCGAGAAAGGCATTCGCGACATGATGCGGCAGGGGGTGGTCGCGGGCTATTCCATCGAGGATGTGCGCGTGACGGTCTACGACGGCAAGACACACTCGGTCGACAGCAAGGAGATCGCCTTCAGGATGGCCGGCAAGTTCGCCTTCAAAGACGCCTTTCTCAAAGCCAGCCCGCAGATTCTCGAGCCGATCGTCAATGTCGAGGTGACTACGCCTGGAAACGCCGTCGGGGCCATCACGGGCGATCTTTCGAGCCGTCGCGGCAAGGTATTCGGAACCGACGTGATGAGTAATGGCACAGCCGTCGTGAAGGCATCGGTTCCGCTGGCCGACATGATGGACTACGAGCCTACGCTCAAGAGCATGACCAAGGGGCGGGGGAGCTACACCATGCGGCTCAGCCACTACGACCCCGTGCCGGAGCAAATCGCCGAAGACCTCGTGGCCAAGTTCGTCGCGCGGCAAACCTAACGGCAACCAAAAACCCGACGCTCTTCACGATCGGGTAGTCATCCGTGGGAGACTCCGAATGGCTCACCATGCTTGCTCGCGCAAGGATTGCGCCGCCGTCGCCACGCCACTTGCACTTGGCGCGCACTGCCCGCACGCTCGGAGGCAGTGGCACCAGAACGGCAAGAAGGTCAAACCTCGACGCGAACGCGGCCAAGCGCCGAGCGTGAAGAGCTCTTTTTGGACTTGAAAGGTCGGGGCTGCATCCGTGTGGTCGAGTACAAGGGGCCCGAGGGAGCCCCCACGCTGATGTTGCTTCATGGCCTTGCCGCGACGGGGCCGCTGAATTGGTTTACCGCGTTTTCCGACCTCGCCGAGCGCTACCATGTCGTGGCGGTCGATCACCGCGGCCATGGCCGAGGGATCCCGACGCGTCGTTTTCGATTGAAGGATTGTGCAGACGATGTCGTCGCCGTGGCGGACGCGCTCGGCATCCGCAAGTTCATCGCCGTCGGATATTCGATGGGCGGGCCCATCGCGAAACTCTGTTGGAGCCGGCACCCCGAGCGCGTACGTGGATTGGTTCTTTGCGCGACGGCGAGGCATTTCACGCCGGAGCGGTACCCGGTCCTTACGCGAGCGATCTTGCCCGGCGCTGTCATCGGTGCTCGCGTCGCGCCCAAGCTCGTGCTCGGCCAGCTCCGACCCCGCTGCGCTCGCGCAGGCAACGCGCGCCGTCCTTCGTTTCTCGTCGCGCAACTGGGCTTCGAACATCGCCGTACCGACGGCAGTCGTCGTAACAACACGCGACAAGATCGTACCCACCCGCCGTCAATACGCGCTAGCGGCTGCAATCCCCGGCGCCAAGCAGTTCGAAGTCGACGGCGATCATTTCGCCTGCGCAAACCGCCAATCCGATTTCGTCCCAGAGCTGGTCGCCGCCTGCGACCACGTCAACGCCGCCGCCTAACGCGACGCGGCCGAAATCACACATCCCCATCGTTCCTCGTCGGCCGAAGTGGGACTTCGCCGACTTGAAACAGCGCTTCTTCTTTGGGGGCAACGGCTTGAAGAGCGCATTCGTCGTCGCGCTGTCCGGCTCCTTCCCGCCAGGCGAAAAAGAGTTCATCCAGTCGGTGCGCCTGTTCCTGGATCAGGTGCGGGACCCCGAGCTCATCGAGGATGTCAAAGACTTCACCGCGCAAGAGGGGCAACACTCGCTTCAGCACAAGTTGTTGAACGAGGCGTTCGACCGAATCGGTTACTTGGCAACGCGCGTGTCGGAGCAATTCGAGGAGATCGAGCAGGAGTGGATCGAAAAGCGTTCGGACGCCGACCGTTTGGCCGCCACTGTGGTCATGGAGCACATCACCGCAGTGATGGCGCACTTCGCGCTCACTCGGCCCGAAGAGTTCGACCCGCTCCCCGACTCAGTTCGAGAGCTGCTGCTTTGGCATGCGATCGAGGAGATCGAGCACAAGTCGGTCGCCTTCGACGTGTACGAAGAGTGTGTGGGCGATCGGAATCGGCTTCGTCGCCAGTTGCTTCTACACATGATCTTGTTCCCGCTAGGCATTCGAGACTTCCAGCGAATGCTCTTGCGCGAGCTCGGCCACGCCCCGACGTGGAAGGAGCGCGGGGAAATGGCGAGATATCTGCTCGGCCCGCGAGGCCTGGTCGTCAGCGTGCTCCCCCGTTACTTGGCGCTTCTCAAGCCCGGCTTTCATCCCTGGGACATGGACGACTCCCACCTCGTCGAGGAGTGGAAAGACCGCCTCCAAACCGCGTTGAACTAGGCTCCTGCGACGACGAATGTCCAGCGAATCACATGTCGATGTCCTGATCGTAGGGGCCGGGATTTCCGGCATCGGGGCGGCGTACCATCTGCAGGACAAGTGCCCCGACAAGACGTACTTGATCCTCGAGCGCCGGCGGAACCTCGGGGGCACCTGGGATCTATTCCGCTACCCCGGGATTCGATCCGACTCGGACATGTTCACGTTTGGCTACTCGTTTCGCCCCTGGAAGCAGCCCGAAGTCGTCGCGAGCGGGGACGCCATCATCGCTTACCTCCGCGAGACCGTCGAGGCGTACGGCATCGGCGACAACATTCGGTACGGACTGAACGTCCTGCGCGCCGCTTGGTCCTCGCGCGACGCACAGTGGACTGTTCACGCTCGCGACGAAAGTACCGGAGAGGATGTCCGGGTCACCTGCAACTTCCTCTTCATGTGCGCCGGCTACTACGACTACGACGAGGGCTACACGCCCGACTTCGAAGGCACGGAGCGCTTCAGTGGTCGCATCATCCATCCGCAGCAGTGGACCGACGACGTCGTCTACGAGAACCAGAGGGTCGTGGTGATCGGGAGCGGCGCAACGGCCGTCACCCTCATTCCCGAGCTCGCCAAGAAGGCCGCGCACGTCACGATGCTGCAGCGCTCGCCCACCTACGTAGTAGCCAAACCGGGACAGGATCGCATCGCGAACTGGCTCCGAGAACGCCTTCCTGAGAAGTACGCCTACGCGATCACCCGCTGGAAGAACGTGCTCTACACGATGTTCATGTATTGGTTCTGCCGCGTGCGGCCGGAGCGGGCGAAAGCGCTGATTGTCGGAGAAGCGCGCAAGATGCTGGGTGACGACTACGACGTCGAAACGCACTTCGCGCCGCGCTACGACCCCTGGGACCAACGCGTGTGCCTCGCGCCAGACGGGGATTTGTTCCGAACCATCCGCTCGGGGCGCGCGTCCGTCGTGACGGACGAAATCGATTGCTTCACCGACAAGGGGATTCGAACCACCTCAGGCAGGGAGCTCGCGGCAGACCTCATCGTCACAGCGACCGGGCTCGAGCTGAAGTTCCTCGGAGGACTGCAAGTGGAAGTGGATAGGCAAACCGTCGACCTTCCGGAAACGTTCGCCTACAAAGGGATGATGTGCAGCGGCGTCCCCAACATGGCGCTATCGCTCGGCTACACGAACGCCTCGTGGACGCTGAAGTCCGATCTCACCGCTGAGTACGTTTGCCGTCTGCTCAATCACATGGATTCGCAGGGCTACGCGTATTGCTGTCCGCGCGTGAAGGACCCGTCACTGCAAGCCGAGTCGATGCTGGCGCTTTCAGCCGGCTACATCGAACGCGGCCGACACAAGTTCCCCAAAGAGGCCGCCGTGGCACCGTGGAAGCTCCATCAAAACTATGCGCTCGACGTGCTCGCGCTTCGATACGCTTCCGTAAAGGACGATGTCATTCAGTTCGAACGCCTAACCGGCAGCCATGCTCGATCACCGCAGAGACATCACCCGATGAAACGGATCTAGTGAAACTATCGCGCCGACAGATGCTGATTGGCTCATCCGTTGGTTTGGGTAGTCTTACCGCTGGTGCTCTGACAGTTCTCCACAGCGGCAGCCCTGACTGGAGCATGCCTGGCAGTTGGCAATCGCGGCTGCCAAACGGTATCGGTAACCGTAGTCGCCCGTTGTTGTTTGAGCGCTTTCCCAAGCTCGCCGAAGCCATTCCCTGGATTTCCCTCGGCCAGTTTCCTACGCCGATTACCCGTCTTGAAGCAGTGGAAAAAGAGATGGGTTACGAAGGCGAGCTCTGGCTCAAGCGGGAAGACCGATCGAGTACGCTGTACGGTGGCAACAAAGTGCGGAAGATGGAGTTTGTGCTGGCTGATGCTCTCGGCCGTGGGTGCGAGTCCCTGATTAGTGTTGGGGGGATCGGCAGTCATCAGTGTTGCGTTACGGCAAGGCTTGCCAAAGAGTTTGGCCTCGCTCATGGCGCGGCCATGTTTCCGCAACCGGTTACCGCGCACGTACACGAAAACCTACGCTACAACTTGTGGTGCAACACCGAGTTTTTCTACAGCCCAGGTTACGCATCTACGGTGTTGCAAATCC
>JAFDAJ010000444.1 GCA_019313915.1 Deltaproteobacteria bacterium | reverse complement strand
GGTGAGCCCCTCGAGCACACCGGAAGCACGGTGATCCACAACCTTGGGGGATGTGAGCCAAGCTCGGCCCCAGGCGAGTGCCTCGCGGCCCCAGACCAAGGCTACTACGGCGGGTTGCCGGGAAGATTGTATGGGAAGATCAACATCTCAGATGCCGGCGACTCTCCGACGTTCTTTACCGACGCCGTGGACATCGTGAGCGACAACCGTATCCCTGCGCTGGAAACCGACGCGTCCAACTACACGTTCGCGGTCCCGGCGGAGAGCGGCGACATCGAGGTCCGTGCCCGCGTCATCTACCGACGCTCCTGGCGCGCGCTCGTCGACGGCAAAGACTGGCAGTATGACGGACACGGCAACACCCTCGAAGACCTCGAGCCCCCGCACTTCGGCCACCTCATGGCCTCCGCGGAAAAGACACTCTCCACGGGTTCGCCCATCCCCGACGCCGGCGTTCCTGATGCCGGCGAACCAGACGCCGGCGAACCAGACGGCGGCACACCGGACGGCGGAACGGATGAAGGCAGCAGCGGCGGCTGCAGCGTAGGCACGACCCCAACCCCAGGGGCACCGCTGCTGGCCCTCCTATTCCTGGCCGCCTTCCTAACCCGTCGCCGCCGCTAAAAAGGGGACAGTCCCCTTTTTCAAGGGGTTAATTCGCCTCAGAAGCTGCTAACACCGGGGGATGGGCGATAGCTTCCAGGTTCGAGCTCCGATGCAGGCGTTGGTCGTCAGCGTGCGCACCGAAGTCGGCCAGGCGGTTACTTCGGGCCAAACGCTGGTGATCCTCGAGGCGATGAAGATGGAGCACATCATCACCGCGGAACAGAGCGGCATCGTCACGCAGATCCTCACCCAACCTGACGCAATGGTAGCGGCGGGCGATCCCCTGGTGCGGCTGGAGCGAGCGGAGCACGTCGAGGCCGCGACCGACACCGCCAAGGAGACTTCGCTAGACGACATACGACCCGACCTCGCGGAAGTAAGCGAACGTCACGCGTTCGGACTCGATGAGAACCGGCCGGACGCGGTTGCGAAGCGACGCCAGACGGGGCAGCGAACCGCGCGGGAGAACGTCGCCGACCTCGTCGATGAGGGAACACTCGTCGAGTACGGGGCACTGGTCATTGCGGCTCAGCGACGGCGCCGACCGATGGAAGACTTGATCCGGCGATGGCATGGTCGCTGGGATCGGTCGCGTGAACGGCGAGCTGTTCGGTGACGCCGGCACGCAGTGCGCAGCCATGTCCTACGACTACACGGTGCTCGCGGGGACCCAAGGCACGATGAATCACCTCAAGAAGGACCGCATGTTCGAGCTTGCCGAGCAGCGGGCGCTTCCGGTCGTGCTGTTCTCGGAGGGAGGCGGTGGGCGCCCGGGCGACACAGACCACGCCATCGTTGCAGGCCTCGATTGCCGCGCCTTTCAATACTTCGCCGAGCTTTCCGGAAAGGTGCCGTTGGTCGGCGTCAACTCGGGCCGGTGCTTTGCGGGCAACGCGGCTCTCCTCGGCTGCTGTGACGTCGTGATCGCGACCAAGGCATCGAACATCGGGATGGGCGGCCCTGCAATGATTGAAGGCGGGGGACTCGGCGTGTTCACCCCCGAAGAGATCGGCCCTTCGGCATCCCAGTATCGCAACGGCGTCATCGACGTGCTCGTCAACGACGACGTCGAGGCAGTGGCCGCGGCAAAGAAGTATCTTTCGTACTTCCAGGGCGCCGTCACCGAGTGGAGCTGCGCCGATCAACGCCTCCTTCGCTCAGCAATTCCAGAGAACCGCCTCCGTGTGTATGACGTGCGCACCGTGGTCGAGACATTGGCGGACGCGGACTCGGTACTCGAGCTCACTGGAGGCTTCGGCGCTGGCATGGTCACCACGCTGGCCCGCATCGAAGGTCGGCCCGTCGGCATCATCGCCAACGATCCGAAGCATCTCGGGGGCGCGATCGATGGCGAGGCGGCGGACAAGGCGAGCGGCTTCATGACTCTGTGCAGCACGTTCGGCATTCCGCTCGTGTTTCTGTGCGACACGCCGGGGTTCATGGTGGGTCCGGAGGCCGAAGAGACCGGTCTCGTGAAGCGAGCCGCAGCGCTCTTCACGACCGGAGCGTCGTTAGAGGTTCCGTTCTGCACGATCGTGCTGCGCAAGGGTTACGGGCTCGGCGCGCAGTCGATGGCTGGAGGGAGCTTCAAAGCCCCCGCCTTCACCATCTCGTGGCCGACCGGCGAGTTCGGAGGCATGGGCCTCGAAGGCGCGGTCAAGCTCGGCTTCCGTAAAGAGCTCGAATCCATTGAAGATCA